>NZ_VNXM01000030.1:0-421 GCF_009820205.1 Escherichia sp. HH26CH | reverse complement strand
AATATTAATCACTTCACCGGATATTCTGATACGTACCTTCACTGGTCTATTTAAGTAATACAAATTGTTGGCGTGTAATACCCCATTCTTCTTTCATTATCTTTGCCTTTAAAACAGAAAGTTCTTGAAATATATATTCAAGGGAAAAACTACGACAACCACCACAAGGGTAATATAAATCACAAAATTATCGAAAATTTAAAAAATAACGAGTCAGATCTGATAAAAAAAATAACTATCACGTGTAACTCCTGGGCGATCTCGCAAAAATTAAATTATAAAAAATACATGACGCAGGGCAAGATTACGAAAGCCCGCTCCCCGCAAGGACTGACGCCAGATACTTTCTGTCCATGGCTGCTTTTCGCATCTTACGTCTTAACCCTGCCTTGAATACCTTATCATTCGTCAAAATATTAAT
>NZ_VNXM01000061.1:0-429 GCF_009820205.1 Escherichia sp. HH26CH | reverse complement strand
AATTTGAGAGACTCACGAACAACTTTCGTTGTTCAGTGTTTCAATTTTCAGCTTGATCCAGATTTTTAAAGAGCAAAACTTCGCAGTGAACCTTTGCAGGTACACTCTGAAGTATTTTTTATTTAATCACTACAGAGATGGTGGAGCTATGCGGGATCGAACCGCAGACCTCCTGCGTGCAAAGCAGGCGCTCTCCCAGCTGAGCTATAGCCCCATAACATGTAGTTAAAACCTCTTCAAATTTGCGGTGCAAATTTGGTAGGCCTGAGTGGACTTGAACCACCGACCTCACCCTTATCAGGGGTGCGCTCTAACCACCTGAGCTACAAGCCTGTAGAGGTTTTACTGCTCATTTTCATCAGACAATCTGTGTGAGCACTGCAAAGTACAGTTCTTTAAGGTAAGGAGGTGATCCAACCGCAGGTTCCC
>NZ_VNXM01000040.1:0-258905 GCF_009820205.1 Escherichia sp. HH26CH | reverse complement strand
CCTGTTAGGGCGCGGCTGGTAACAGAGCCTTACAGGCGCATTTGAAAAACCTCCGGCTATGCCGGAGGATATTTATTGTCTCCCTTTGATACCGAACAATAATTACTCCTCACTTACACGTAATACTACTTTCGAGTGAAAATCTGCCTATCTCTTTGATTTTCAAATCATTCGATGTATACAAGCCTATATAGCGAACTGCTATAGAAATAATTACACAATACGGTTTGTTACTGGAATCAATCGTGAGCAAGCTTGAGTGAGCCATTATGAAAACGAAAATCCCTGATGCGGTATTGGCTGCTGAGGTGAGTCGCCGTGGTTTGGTAAAAACGACAGCGATCGGCGGCCTGGCAATGGCCAGCAGCGCATTAACCTTACCTTTTAGTCGGATTGCGCACGCTGTTGATAGTGCCCTTCCGGCAAAGTCAGACGAAAAGGTTATCTGGAGCGCCTGTACAGTTAACTGTGGTAGCCGCTGCCCGCTACGTATGCACGTTGTGGACGGTGAAATTAAATATGTTGAAACGGATAATACCGGCGATGACAACTATGACGGCCTGCACCAGGTGCGCGCCTGTCTGCGTGGGCGTTCCATGCGTCGCCGTGTCTACAATCCGGACCGCCTGAAATATCCGATGAAACGAGTCGGGGCGCGCGGTGAAGGCAAATTCGAGCGCATTAGCTGGGAAGAGGCCTACGATATTATCGCCACGAACATGCAGCGTCTGATTAAAGAGTACGGTAACGAGTCCATATACCTGAATTACGGTACCGGTACGTTGGGTGGTACGATGACCCGTTCCTGGCCACCAGGAAATACCCTGGTCGCGCGGCTAATGAACTGCTGTGGCGGTTATCTGAACCATTATGGAGATTACTCCTCCGCGCAAATTGCAGAAGGCTTGAACTATACCTATGGCGGCTGGGCGGATGGTAACAGCCCGTCAGATATTGAAAACAGTAAACTGGTAGTGCTGTTTGGTAATAACCCTGGCGAAACGCGAATGAGTGGCGGTGGGGTGACTTACTATCTTGAACAGGCGCGCCAGAAATCCAATGCTCGTATGATCATTATCGATCCGCGCTATACCGACACCGGTGCCGGGCGCGAAGATGAGTGGATCCCTATTCGTCCGGGAACAGATGCCGCACTGGTTAACGGTCTGGCGTATGTCATGATCAGCGAAAACCTGGTGGATCAGGCATTCCTCGATAAATATTGCGTTGGCTACGACGAGAAAACACTGCCAGCCAGTGCGCCGAAAAATGGTCACTATAAAGCTTATATTCTGGGTGAAGGGCCAGATGGCGTGGCTAAAACGCCGGAATGGGCCTCGCAAATCACCGGTGTTCCGGCAGACAAAATCATCAAATTGGCTCGTGAAATCGGTAGTACCAAACCGGCGTTTATCAGCCAGGGATGGGGCCCGCAGCGTCACGCTAACGGTGAAATCGCAACCCGTGCTATCTCGATGCTGGCGATTCTGACCGGTAACGTTGGTATTAACGGGGGCAACAGCGGCGCGCGTGAAGGTTCATACAGCTTACCTTTTGTCCGTATGCCGACCCTCGAAAACCCGATCCAGACCAGCATTTCGATGTTTATGTGGACCGATGCCATTGAACGTGGCCCGGAAATGACAGCGCTGCGTGATGGTGTGCGCGGGAAAGATAAGCTGGATGTGCCGATCAAAATGATCTGGAACTATGCCGGTAACTGCCTGATTAACCAGCATTCTGAAATCAACCGTACCCATGAAATCCTTCAGGATGATAAGAAGTGCGAGCTGATTGTGGTTATCGACTGCCACATGACTTCATCGGCGAAATATGCTGACATCCTGCTGCCTGACTGCACCGCTTCCGAACAGATGGACTTTGCACTGGATGCATCCTGCGGGAATATGTCTTACGTGATTTTCAACGATCAGGTGATTAAACCGCGCTTTGAATGTAAGACCATCTATGAAATGACCAGCGAACTGGCAAAACGTCTTGGCGTTGAGCAACAGTTTACTGAAGGCCGTACACAGGAAGAGTGGATGCGGCATCTGTATGCCCAGTCGCGGGAAGCGATTCCTGAACTGCCAACGTTTGAAGAGTTCCGCAAGCAGGGGATCTTTAAAAAGCGCGACCCACAAGGGCATCACGTTGCTTATAAAGCTTTCCGTGAAGATCCGCAGGCAAATCCGCTGACCACGCCATCGGGTAAAATTGAGATTTATTCGCAGGCGCTGGCTGACATTGCCGCGACCTGGGAATTGCCAGAAGGCGACGTGATCGATCCACTGCCGATCTACACGCCGGGCTTTGAAAGTTATCAGGATCCGCTGAACAAACAATATCCGCTGCAGCTTACTGGCTTCCACTACAAATCTCGCGTTCACTCAACTTACGGCAACGTTGATGTGCTGAAAGCAGCTTGCCGCCAGGAAATGTGGATCAACCCGCTTGATGCACAAAAACGCGGTATCAACAACGGCGATAAGGTCAGGATCTTTAACGACCGTGGTGAGGTTCACATTGAGGCAAAAGTGACGCCACGAATGATGCCGGGTGTGGTCGCACTGGGTGAAGGTGCCTGGTATGACCCGGATGCAAAACGTGTCGATAAGGGCGGTTGTATTAACGTACTGACCACTCAACGTCCGTCTCCTCTCGCTAAGGGGAATCCGTCACATACAAACCTGGTTCAGGTTGAAAAGGTGTAAGGAGTAACCGATGACAACCCAGTATGGATTTTTTATTGATTCCAGCCGTTGCACCGGTTGCAAAACCTGCGAGCTGGCCTGTAAAGACTATAAAGATCTGACGCCGGAAGTCAGCTTCCGCCGCATTTATGAATATGCTGGCGGTGACTGGCAGGAAGATAACGGTGTCTGGCATCAGAACGTGTTTGCCTACTATCTGTCGATTTCATGTAACCACTGCGAAGATCCGGCTTGTACTAAAGTCTGCCCGAGCGGTGCGATGCATAAACGTGAAGATGGTTTTGTTGTGGTCGATGAAGATGTGTGCATTGGCTGCCGCTACTGCCATATGGCTTGCCCGTATGGCGCACCGCAATATAACGAAACGAAAGGCCATATGACCAAATGCGATGGTTGTTATGACCGTGTTGCGGAGGGGAAGAAGCCGATCTGTGTTGAATCTTGCCCGCTGCGGGCGCTGGATTTCGGCCCTATCGACGAGCTACGTAAAAAACATGGCGATTTGGCGGCTGTTGCGCCGTTGCCGCGAGCTCACTTTACCAAACCGAATATTGTGATCAAACCCAATGCCAACAGCCGCCCAACCGGGGATACCACTGGCTATCTGGCAAACCCGAAGGAGGTGTGAGATGGGAAGTGGATGGCATGAATGGCCGCTGATGATCTTCACGGTCTTCGGGCAATGTGTAGCAGGTGGTTTTATCGTTCTGGCTTTGGCGCTGCTCAAAGGCGACCTGCGAGCAGAAGCCCAGCAGCGTGTTATCGCCTGCATGTTTGGCTTATGGGTGCTGATGGGTATTGGCTTTATCGCCTCTATGCTCCATCTTGGTTCGCCGATGCGCGCTTTTAACTCGCTCAACCGGGTAGGGGCTTCAGCACTCAGTAACGAAATCGCCAGCGGTTCGATCTTTTTTGCCGTTGGTGGCATCGGTTGGGTGCTGGCAATACTGAAAAAGCTGTCGCCAGCACTGCGTACGCTGTGGCTGGTGGTGACGATGGTTCTCGGCGTAGTCTTTGTCTGGATGATGGTGCGCGTTTATAACAGCATCGATACTGTCCCGACCTGGTACAGCATCTGGACACCGATGGGCTTCTTCTTGACAATGTTCATGGGCGGCCCGTTACTGGGTTACCTGTTGTTGAGTCTGGCTGGCGTCGATGGCTGGGCGATGCGTCTGCTACCTGCAATTTCTGTGCTGGCACTGGTAGTGAGTGGCGTGATGTCTGTGATGCAGGGCGCAGAGTTGGCGACTATTCATAGTTCTGTGCAGCAGGCTGCAGCGCTGGTGCCGGACTATGGTGCGCTGATGTCCTGGCGTATCGTACTTTTGGCTGTTGCCCTGTGCTTGTGGATTGCCCCACAGCTAAAAGGTTATCAGCCTGCGGTTCCGCTACTTTCCGTATCATTCATTCTGCTTCTGGCAGGGGAATTAATCGGTCGTGGCGTATTCTATGGTTTGCATATGACCGTGGGGATGGCCGTCGCAAGCTAATCATAACAACCGGGGTTTCGGCCCCGGTTCTCTTTTATTTCTGCTTCGTTAACGTGTCATAACTGGTCATCAAATTACGATAATCAGGAATATGGTTAGAGAACAATGTCGCCAGTCCTTCAATATCATTACGCCAGTCGCGATGCAGCTCGCACGCCACGCCGAACCATGTCATCAATTGCGCACCAGCTTGCGACATGCGATCCCATGCCGAATGCCGGGTAATTTCATTAAAGGTCCCTGACGCGTCAGTCACGACAAAGACATCAAACCCTTCTTCAATTGCCGAAAGTGCCGGGAACGCAACGCAAACTTCGGTTACCACACCGGCAATAATTAACTGTTTTTTACCTGTCGCTTTGACAGCTTTTACAAAATCTTCGTTATCCCAGGCGTTAATATTTCCCGGGCGAGCAATGTAAGGTGCATCGGGGAACTGTGCTTTCAGTTCTGGAACTAATGGGCCGTTAGGACCGGTTTCAAAACTGGTGGTAAGAATAGTAGGTAAGTTGAAATACTTAGCCAGATCACCCAGCGCCAGCACGTTATTTTTAAACTTATCGGGTTCAATATCCCTACAAGGGAAAGTAAACCAGCCTGGTGATCAACAAGCAAAACGGCAGCATCATTTTTATCGAGACGAACATACGGTTTGGTCATCCTCTTCTCCTTTCGAGAGTCAGCGGTACGTCTGAAATCGGTCAGACGCGATGCATTGCTCTGAAAGCATAGACGGGAAATATGAGTTTGCTGTGACCATGAAATTTTTCGACTGAACGAAGCGTATGAAATTTGTGTTAGATCAATAAAAACAATCAGATGAGATTAATCGTCTCTCCAGCATTAGCGTTATGAATGAGTAATATAAATCGATAATACCTCAGCTGCGATATGCGCGTATTTTCACCCATTGACAATGTTTTTGGCGGTGGCATGATGCGCATGAAATTTGAACTTCCTCACGGTTTTAATTCATGTCCACGTATACCCGGCCTGTCATGCTTTTGCTGTCTGGCCTGCTTTTGTTGACTTTGGCGATCGCAGTGTTAAATACACTCGTGCCGCTTTGGCTCGCCCAGGAACATATGTCCACATGGCAGGTAGGCGTTGTCAGCTCATCCTATTTTACCGGCAACCTGGTCGGTACATTGCTGACAGGGTATGTCATTAAGCGCATTGGCTTTAACCGCAGCTATTATCTGGCCTCCTTCATTTTTGCCGCTGGCTGTGCAGGTCTTGGCCTGATGATTGGTTTCTGGAGCTGGTTGGTGTGGCGTTTTGTAGCGGGTGTCGGCTGTGCCATGATTTGGGTGGTCGTTGAGAGCGCGCTGATGTGCAGTGGGACGTCACGTAACCGTGGTCGTTTGCTTGCTGCGTATATGATGGTTTATTACGTGGGAACGTTTTTAGGCCAGTTACTGGTCAGCAAAGTTTCAACCGAGCTGATGTCCGTATTGCCGTGGGTTACAGGTTTGACGTTGGCAGGGATCTTACCGCTGTTGTTTACGCGTGTGCTGAATCAGCAGGCTGAAAACCATGATTCGACGTCAATTACGTCAATGCTAAAACTCCGTCAGGCGCGGCTTGGCGTGAATGGCTGCATTATCTCAGGAATCGTTCTGGGATCTCTATATGGCCTGATGCCGCTGTACCTCAATCACAAAGGGGTGAGCAATGCCAGCATTGGTTTCTGGATGGCGGTACTGGTCAGTGCGGGTATCCTTGGACAATGGCCGATTGGACGTCTGGCGGATAAGTTTGGTCGACTGCTGGTGTTGCGTGTTCAGGTCTTTGTCGTCATTCTCGGCAGTATCGCGATGCTTAGCCAGGCGGCGATGGCCCCAGCGTTATTCATCCTCGGTGCCGCTGGCTTTACGCTATATCCGGTGGCGATGGCATGGGCTTGCGAGAAAGTTGAACATCATCAACTGGTGGCGATGAACCAGGCCTTACTGTTGAGCTATACTGTGGGAAGTCTGCTTGGTCCGTCATTTACTGCCATGCTAATGCAGAATTTCTCCGATAATTTATTGTTTATCATGATCGCCAGCGTATCGTTTATCTATTTGCTGATGCTGCTTCGCAACGCCGGTCATACGCCGAAACCCGTTGCTCACGTGTAAATGAATTAACGCAGAGTGTGAACTTACTGTTTCACACTCTGCTTTTTTGTTTCTTCTCTCTGACTTGCTTTTTTCAAAATTTTATTCGTTTCAAAATAAAATGTGCAGCAGGTTATAATTTTGCATTTCGCTATTTCCGCACTTCTTATTTGCCGCGCATAATCCCTCGTTTTACAGATGCCCCTTTAATTTTGGCGAAGGATTTGTCTATGGCTGGGAATGTTCAGGAAAAACAGCTGCGATGGTACAACATTGCGCTGATGTCTTTTATCACTGTCTGGGGTTTTGGCAACGTTGTTAATAACTACGCCAACCAGGGGCTGGTGGTTGTTTTTTCATGGGTGTTTATCTTTGCGCTCTATTTCACACCTTATGCGCTAATTGTTGGTCAGTTAGGCTCGACCTTCAAAGATGGGAAGGGCGGGGTCAGTACCTGGATTAAACACACGATGGGACCCGGACTGGCTTACCTCGCCGCGTGGACCTACTGGGTAGTGCATATTCCCTATCTGGCACAAAAACCCCAGGCAATACTGATTGCGCTCGGTTGGGCGATGAAAGGCGACGGTTCGCTAATCAAAGAATATTCAGTCGTAGCGTTACAGGGGTTAACGCTGGTGCTGTTTGTCTTCTTTATGTGGGTTGCTTCACGCGGTATGAAATCGCTGAAAATCGTCGGTTCTGTGGCAGGGATTGCGATGTTCGTCATGTCGCTCCTGTATGTGGCGATGGCGGTAACAGCGCCTGCGATTACTGAAGTGCATATTGCAACCACAAACATTACCTGGGAAACGTTTATTCCTCATATCGACTTTACCTACATTACCACTATTTCAATGCTGGTCTTTGCGGTTGGTGGAGCAGAGAAGATTTCTCCCTACGTTAATCAAACGCGCAACCCAGGAAAAGAATTTCCAAAAGGGATATTATGCCTGGCGGTGATGGTTGCGGTGTGCGCGATCCTTGGATCGCTTGCAATGGGGATGATGTTTGACTCCCGCAATATTCCCGATGACTTAATGACCAACGGCCAGTATTACGCCTTCCAGAAGCTGGGCGAGTATTACAGCATGGGTAATACTTTAATGGTGATTTACGCCATTGCGAATACTCTGGGTCAAGTAGCTGCGCTGGTATTCTCGATTGATGCGCCGCTTAAAGTATTATTAGGCGATGCTGACAGCAAATATATTCCTGCCAGTTTATGTCGTACCAACGCATCTGGTACGCCCGTTAATGGCTATTTTCTGACCCTGGTGCTGGTGGCGATCCTGATTATGCTGCCGACTCTCGGCATCGGTGATATGAACAATCTCTATAAATGGCTGTTGAACCTTAACTCGGTAGTGATGCCGCTGCGTTATTTATGGGTATTTGTTGCATTTATTGCAGTTGTTCGCCTGGCGCAGAAATATAAGCCGGAATATGTCTTTATTCGTAATAAGCCGCTGGCAATGACCGTCGGAATTTGGTGTTTTGCCTTTACCGCTTTTGCCTGCCTGACTGGTATTTTCCCGAAAATGGAAGCCTTCACCGCAGAGTGGACATTCCAGTTGGCGCTGAATGTTGCAACGCCGTTTGTGCTGGTGGGATTAGGGCTGATATTCCCGCTGCTGGCGCGTAAAGCGAATAGCAAATAATTATTGTGGTCGGTGACGCTGACTCTGGCAGATCTGACCCGTTTTTACATAATCGAGAAATGCGCGCAAGCCGCAGGACATATACTGGCGGTTTGGGTAATAGATCTGGAAGCCTGGACGCTCTGTGATCCAGTCTTCCAGTACACATTCTAAACGACCGGTATCAAGGTACTCCTTGATCTGTTCATAGAGCAGATACCCGATACCAGCACCCATCAAAACGGCATCCAGTTCAGCATCAACATCATCCAGAATGATATTTCCTGCGACAGCAATTTCCAGCTCCTTTGCAAATTGCCAGTGGAAAGGTTTGCCGCTGGGATAACGAAAAACAACACATTGATGATTAAGCAGATCATGAGGATGGCGGGGTTTGCCATATCTTGCAAAGTACTCTGGCGTTGCTGCTACACATAATTTCACTGGCGGGCCGATCGCCACGCTGATCATATCTTTTTCGACGATGCCATTAAGTCGAACGCCAGCGTCAAAGCCCTGCTGGACGATATCAACAAGAGAGTCGTCAGTTGTGAGCTCGACTTTAATATCAGGATATTCACGTGTGAAACCAACCAGTAAAGGTATTAAAAATATACGTGCAGCTACCCGGGCGGCATTGATTTTGAGCGTACCTGTCGGTGTCAGACGAAAATCATTCATCTCATCTAACATGATCTGAATTTCGTCGAAAGCTGGGCGCAATCGTTCATAGAGATTAGAACCCGCTTCCGTTAACGATACGCTTCGGGTTGTCCGATTGAATAAGCGAATTTTAAGACGTTGTTCCAGTGTTTTAATACTATGGCTAATGGCGGACGAAGATAAGCCTAACTCATCGCCTGCTGCACGAAAGCTTTGATTACGGGCCACGGCAAAGAAAGTGGCAAAGTCAGACATATTCATCCGCATTAGTGAAAATCCTTCATTAACTCATCCTGAATCATCACGTTTACAGGATGATGCCGCCTGCGTAAAGTGCGCTCCAGAACTTAACGTGGAGGTAAAATTATGCAGTCTGAACGTATTTATTTAGTATGGGCCATCCTCGTCATGATTCATTGACCGCACATATTGCTGATGCGATCCATCAGCGGGCAATGGAGCGGAAAATACAGGTGACGGAACTCGATTTATATCGGCGTAATTTCAACCCGGCGATGACGCCGGAAGATGAACCAGACTGGAAGAATATGGATAAACGTTATTCTCCAGAGGTTCATCAGCTTTATTCAGAGCTGCTTGAACATGACACGTTAGTGGTGGTTTTTCCTCTCTGGTGGTACAGCTTCCCAGCAATGCTAAAAGGATATATTGACAGAGTATGGAATAATGGGCTGGCTTATGGAGATGGGCACAAATTACCATTCAATAAAGTTCGTTGGGTGGCGCTGGTTGGAGGAGACAAAGAATCATTTGTCCAGATGGGCTGGGAAAAAAATATAAGCGAATATTTGATAAATATGTGCAGTTATCTTGGTATTGAAGATGCCGATGTCACTTTCTTGTGTAATACAGTGGTATTCGATGGGGAAGAACTTCACGCGAGCTATTATCAGTCGTTATTATCTCAGGTACGGGATATGGTAGATGCACTATAAGATGTGTTAAAAACGCTGTAGCAGAATGAAGCGCGGAATAACAAAGCGGCAACTCAATAAAGTTGCCGCTTTACGGGGAAATTAGAACATTACCTTGTGACCGTACTGCTCAAGAATGCCTTTCACGCGTTCCATGGTCTCTTTCTTCGGTGGTTTAACACCATCAAGTTTGTATTCTTCACCCATCGCCACCCATTTGTGTTTGCCCAGCTCGTGGTAGGGGAGAAGCTCGATTTTCTCAACGTTGCCCATATCACGGGTAAATTCACCGAGGCGATGCGCTGAATCGTCATCGTCAGACCAGCCTGGGACAACAACGTAGCGGATCCACACCTTCACATTTTTATTCGCCAGATATTTAGCAAATTCCAGCGTGCGGTGGTTGGAAACTCCAACCAGATTTTGGTGGATCTCGTCGTTCATCTGTTTGAGATCGAGCATTACCAGGTCGGTTACTTCCAGCAGTTCATCAATCACCGGATCGTAACGACGAACAAAACCGTTGGTATCCAGACAGGTATGAATGCCTTCTTTTTTGCAGGCGCGGAACCAGTCACGAACAAACTCAGCTTGCAGGATTGCTTCACCGCCGGATGCGGTAACGCCGCCGCCGGAAGCGTTCATAAAGTGGCGATAGGTCACCACTTCCTTCATCAAATCTTCAACGGTAACTTCTTTACCGCCATGCGTGTCCCAGGTGTCGCGGTTATGACAATACAGGCAGCGCATCAGGCAGCCCTGGAAAAAGGTGATAAAGCGAATACCCGGGCCGTCTACGGTTCCACAGGATTCAAAGGAGTGAATGCGACCAATAACTGACATTGCGGTGTTTCTCCAGATGTGGCCCATCTGAGGCCGTGTTGGTGCGCAGCTCGAAGGCTACGTCGAGTCTGTTTTGGCAGTCACCTTAAAGTATAGATAGCTGACAAAAAAGGCTCTCGTGCTAAAAAAGGCCCCACTTTCGTGGAGCCTTTATTGTACGCTTTTTACTGTACGATTTCAGTCAAAACTAATTACATAGATTGAGTGAAGGTACGAGTAATAACGTCCTGCTGCTGTTCTTTAGTCAGCGAGTTGAAACGTACTGCGTAGCCAGATACACGGATGGTCAGCTGCGGATATTTTTCCGGGTTTTCCATCGCGTCGAGCAGCATTTCACGGTTCATCACGTTAACGTTCAGGTGCTGACCACCTTCGATGGATGCTTCGTGGTGGAAGTAACCATCCATCAGACCAGCCAGGTTGGTCTTACGAACTTCGTCGTCTTTACCCAGTGCGTTCGGAACGATAGAGAAGGTGTAGGAGATACCATCTTTAGCGTAAGCAAACGGCAGTTTAGCAACGGAAGTCAGAGATGCTACAGCACCTTTCTGGTCACGACCGTGCATCGGGTTAGCACCCGGTCCGAACGGCGCGCCAGCACGACGACCGTCTGGGGTGTTACCAGTTTTCTTACCATACACAACGTTAGAAGTGATGGTCAGAACAGACTGAGTCGGGATTGCGTCACGGTAGGTGTGCAGTTTCTGAATTTTCTTCATGAAACGTTCTACCAGGTCAACAGCCAGGTCATCTACACGTGGATCGTTGTTACCAAACTGCGGGTATTCGCCTTCGATTTCGAAGTCGATAGCCAGACCGTCTTCGTCACGAATCGGTTTAACTTTCGCATATTTGATTGCAGACAGGGAGTCAGCAGCAACGGACAGACCAGCGATACCACACGCCATGGTGCGGATAACGTCACGGTCGTGCAGCGCCATCAGAGAGGCTTCGTAGCTGTACTTGTCGTGCATGTAGTGGATGATGTTCAGTGCAGTGATGTACTGTTTAGCCAGCCAGTCCATGAAGTGATCCATGCGCTCCATCACTTCATCGTAGTTCAGGACGTCGCCTTTGATCGGTTCAGATTTCGGACCAACCTGCATTTTCAGTTTTTCGTCAACACCGCCGTTGATTGCGTACAGCATGGTTTTCGCCAGGTTTGCACGCGCACCGAAGAACTGCATTTGTTTACCAACGATCATCGGGCTTACGCAGCAAGCGATAGCGTAGTCATCGTTGTTGAAGTCCGGACGCATCAGGTCATCGTTCTCATACTGCAGAGAAGAGGTGTCAATGGACACTTTAGCGGCGAATTTCTTGAAGTTCAGCGGCAGTTTTTCAGACCACAGAATGGTCATGTTCGGTTCCGGAGACGGACCCATGGTGTACAGGGTGTTCAGGAAACGGAAGCTGTTTTTGGTAACCAGGGTACGACCGTCGAGGCCCATACCACCGATAGATTCGGTTGCCCAGATCGGGTCGCCAGAGAACAGTTCATCGTATTCCGGAGTACGCAGGAAGCGAACCATACGCAGTTTCATGACCAGGTGGTCAACCATTTCCTGCGCTTCTTGTTCGGTGATCTTGCCAGCTTTCAGGTCACGTTCGATGTACACATCCAGGAAGGTGGAGGTACGACCGAAGGACATTGCAGCACCGTTCTGAGACTTAACAGCAGCCAGGTAGCCGAAGTAAGTCCACTGGATTGCTTCCTGAGCGTTGGTAGCCGGACCAGAGATGTCGTAGCCGTATTTCGCAGCCATTTCTTTCATCTGACCCAGAGCGCGGTGCTGTTCAGCGATTTCTTCGCGCAGACGGATAGTCTGTTCCAGGTTTACGCCGTTTTCCAGATCAGCCTGCAGAGAGGTGAACTGAGCGTGTTTGTCTTTCATCAGGTAGTCGATACCGTACAGCGCAACGCGACGGTAGTCACCGATGATACGACCACGGCCATAAGCATCTGGCAGACCGGTCAGAACACCGGATTTACGGCAACGCAGGATGTCCGGAGTGTAAACGTCGAACACGCCCTGGTTGTGAGTTTTACGGTATTCAGTGAAGATTTTTTTGATCATCGGGTCCAGTTCGCGGTTGTACGCTTTGCAGGAACCTTCGATCATTTTGATACCACCGAACGGGATAAGAGCACGTTTCAGCGGAGCTTCAGTCTGCAGACCAACAACTTTTTCCAACGCTTTGTTGATGTAGCCAGCGTCGTGAGAGGTGATGGTGGAAGCAACAGCGGTGTCAAAGTCAACTGGCGCGTGAGTGCGGTTTTCCAGTTTAACGCCTTCCATTACTTGGTCCCACAGGGTGGTGGTCGCTTCAGTAGCGCCAGCCAGGAAGGACTCGTCACCCTCGTACGGAGTGTAGTTTTTCTGAATGAAGTCACGGACGTTTACTTCATTCTGCCAGTCACCTTTGGTAAAACCTTCCCAGGCTGTGGCTAACTTTTCATTAAGCTCGGACATGTAACACCTACCTTCTTAAGTGGATTTTTTATTTACTGCGTACTTCGACAACCATTAATGGTGATCGTTTTCACGCAGGTAAATGACCCAGTATGTCAACCCAACCAACAAACCACCGCCGATAATATTACCGATCGTAACCGGAATCAGGTTATCAGTGATGAAGTTCATCACGGTCAGGTGAGAAAAATTTTCCGGTGCAGAACCGACAGCGGTCCAGAATTCCGGAGATGCGAAGTCGCGGATTACAATACCCATCGGGATCATAAACATGTTTGCGATACTGTGCTCAAAACCGCTGGCAACAAACATCGCGACCGGCAGCACCATAATGAACGCTTTGTCCATCAGGCTGCGGCCAGAATAACTCATCCATACTGCCAGACATACCATCAGGTTTGCCAGGATACCAAGACAGACGGCCTCAATAAAAGTATGGTGCACTTTGTGGTCGGCGGTTTGTAGGACGTTTAGTCCCCATTGACCATTCGCGGTCATATACTCGCCGGAAAGCCACATTAAAAGTACAAAGAGCAGTGCGCCAACCAGGTTGCCAAAATAGACATTTAGCCAGTTTTTTGCCAACTGACCCCAGGTGATGCGTCCACTCGCCTTGGCAACAACAATCAACACTGTGGAAGTAAAGAGATCGGCTCCGCAGACAACACAAAGAATCAGCCCCAGAGAGAAGCAAATGCCGCCAACCAGTTTTGCCATACCGAAGGGCATTGTGCCTGTGCCAGTGGTTGCTGTGATATAGAAGACGAATGCGATTGAGATGAAAACACCGGCGGTAATCGCCAGATAGAAAGTCTTAAGCGGATGTTTCGTTGCTTTATAGACACCTGCCTCTTCGGCCACTTTGGCCATTGCTGCAGGAAGTAAAAGATCAAAAGGGTTGTCAGCTTTCACACTAACTCTCTCTTTATTAAGTCGGCGACGAGATACTAACAAAGCATTATAGATGAGAAATTGATATAGATCATATCTCGCCTGGCTTATAGGCCCGTAACTCGCATGGTTTTTATGCAAATACGGAGTAAATATTTGATTATCCAAATAAAAATAAATTTTAAAAATTAACAAATGAGTTGAATTTTTTCCGCATCCTCCGCTAAAACAGTTAATTAAAAGGGAGCACCAGGCGAATAAAGTAACAATATCGATCGTATTTATTAAATACAAATTACCGATATTTAACTTTATAATTACAATTATTTTATTAATGCAAATATATGTAAAGCGGGGCATTAAAAAAACGCCCCGTAATATAACTCAGACGAATCATTAAGCCTACATTGCGTAGGCTATTTGATTTTATTTTGCCCAGAATGCTGCTTTGGCGCGCTGCAGCTTTTCGTAGGCCTTCAACAACGACTGATGTGCAGCAAACGCGTGCAGATCGCTATCTACGGGTTGCAAGCCATAAAACGCCGATTCACCGCTCATTGCCGCACTGGCGGCTTCTACGGCATCTGCGCCATACATACGAACGAAGGCATTCAGATATTGCAGTGGTTGGCGGTCTTCTTCCTGTGCCAGTAATAACAACGTTTGCAGACAGCGATAATAGTTGGCGCGTTCCGGACTGAACACTGATGAGTTAAATTCCATCGTCCATTCGGTCCAGACCAGAGCCTGTTCCAGATCGCCACCAGCCAGCGCCAGCATGGCTTTTAATTCTCCGATACGCAGGGTGTACCAACCGTTATCCGACCCGGTCGCCAGACCCAACAGCTCACGCACGCGAGTAAAGTCATCAAAACCTTCTTCATCCAGTTGCTCGATGAGGTTCAGGTAATCTTCTTTTTCCCACTCGCTGCCTGGTAACGAAAGAATCGTTTCACGTAAATGGCTGCCCATACTGTTATTCGCCAGCCACAGATCTTCAGCCGGATAAATATCGGACATGCCAGGCACGATAATACGGCAAGCATAAACGCCCAGATGCTCGTAATCGGCAATATAAACTTCTTTATCTTCTTTGTTGAAGATAGCCATCAGCGTAGCAAACTCTTCTTCCGTAGTGCCGGAGAAATTCCAGTCCACAAACGGATAATCGGCATCCTGCTTGAACAGGTCCCAGGAGATTAAACCGCTGGAATCGATAAAGTGCGTTTCGAGGTTGGTATGTTCAGCAACTTCTTCATCATCGAAGGTTGGCGGAGTAAACACATCCAAATCTTTCAGGCCACGACCTTGCAGCAGCTCGGTCACGGTACGTTCCAGTGCTACGCCAAAATCAGGATGCGCACCGAAAGAGGCAAAGCAGGTACCGTTAGCAGGATTAAACAGTACCACGCAAATCACCGGATACTGGCCGCCAAGCGAACCATCATAAGCAAAGATTGGGAAACCTTCTGCTTCCAGTGTTTCGATCGCTTCAACCACCGCTGGATAACGCGCAAGCACCTCTGCCGGGATCTCTGGAAGACTGATGCTTTCAGCAATAATGCGGTTTTTCACGTAGCGTTCGAAAACTTCGGACAACCCCTGAACGCGTGCTTCGTTTCGGGTATTGCCAGCGGACATACCGTTAGAAACGTACAGGTTACCAATGATATTCATCGGAATATAAACGATCTGATTGTCGGACTGGCGCGTAAACGGCAGACCGCAAATACCACGATCTTCGTTACCAGATTGTAGGTCAATCAGCATGCTGCCGGTCAGTTCATTCTCCGGATCGTAAAATGCGCGCAGACGGTCATCGAGCAGCCCTTCTGGTACATCGTCGTTTTCGGTCAGTGGGAACCATTTTTCGTTGGGATAATGCACGAATGGACCGTTGGCGATGGTTTCGCCCAGCCAGAAATCAGCAAAAAAGTAGTTGGTTGAGAGACGCTCGAAATATTCACCGAGGGCAGATGCCAGCGCCGCTTTTTTGGTTGCGCCTTTACCGTTGGTAAAACACAGTGCGCACTCTTTGTCGCGAATGTGCACTGACCAGACGTTAGGCACGGGATTCAGCCAGGAGGCCTCTTCAATCTGAAAACCAAGGTCTGAAAGTTTTTGCTGGAAGCGAGCGATGGAATCTTCCAGGGCGGCATCTTTGCCGGGGATAAATGTTTGCGTCATGAAAATCACTTTAGTCGTACGGAAAGCGCGCAATAATACGGGTTTTATCTCAAAGGCGCTATCACCGCCGCCAGGCAGATGAACTGTTGACTATGCTTTTAGCGGATAAACCACGATAAGAGCATAAAAATGAAGGCATTCGATCTCCACCGTATGGCATTTGATAAAGTGCCTTTTGATTTCCTTGGCGAAGTTGCACTACGTAGTCTTTATACCTTTGTACTGGTCTTTTTATTCCTCAAAATGACCGGCAGACGCGGTGTGCGGCAGATGTCGCTGTTTGAAGTGTTAATCATTCTGACGCTGGGGTCAGCGGCGGGGGATGTGGCGTTTTATGATGATGTGCCGATGGTTCCGGTGCTTATCGTCTTTATTACTCTGGCGTTGTTATACCGTCTGGTAATGTGGTTGATGGCGCACAGTGAAAAACTGGAAGATCTTCTGGAAGGCAAGCCGGTTGTCATTATTGAGGATGGTGAGCTGGCCTGGTCGAAACTTAATAACTCCAACATGACGGAATTTGAGTTCTTTATGGAGCTGCGACTGCGTGGAGTGGAGCAGTTGGGGCAGGTACGTCTGGCGATTCTCGAAACCAACGGGCAAATCAGTGTCTATTTCTTTGAAGATGACAAGGTCAAACCGGGCTTGCTTATTTTACCCAGTGACTGTACTCAGCGTTACAAAGTGGTGCCTGAGTCGGCGGACTATGCTTGCATCCGTTGCAGTGAGATCATTCATATGAACGCAGGGGAAAAACAATTATGTCCGCGCTGTGCAAATCCAGAATGGACGAAGGCAAGTCGGGCTAAACGGGTGACCTGACAGCAAAAAAATCGGTTTTTGGACAATAATCCGAGAGATTCTATTGTGTGACGCGTGCCGCATTTTTGCCCTCGACTGTTTTACCCATTGCGATGCGCGCCACTGAATGATAAAACCGATAGCCACAGGAATAATGTATTACCCGCGGTCGCAATCGATTGTCCGTGGGTTAATGGCAACGCAACGTGGTGAGGGGAAATGGCTCAAATCTTCAATTTTAGTTCTGGTCCGGCAATGCTACCGGCAGAGGTGCTTAAACAGGCTCAACAGGAACTGCGCGACTGGAACGGTCTTGGTACGTCGGTGATGGAAGTGAGCCACCGTGGTAAAGAGTTCATTCAGGTTGCAGAGGAAGCCGAGAAGGATTTTCGCGATCTTCTTAATATCCCCTCCAACTATAAAGTATTGTTCTGCCACGGCGGTGGTCGCGGTCAATTTGCTGCAGTACCGTTGAATATTCTTGGTGATAAAACCACTGCAGATTATGTTGATGCCGGTTACTGGGCGGCAAGTGCCATTAAAGAAGCGAAAAAATACTGCAAGCCAAATGTCTTTGACGCCAAAGTGACTGTTGATGGTCTTCGTGCGGTTAAGCCAATGCGTGAATGGCAGCTCTCTGATAATGCCGCTTATATGCATTACTGCCCAAATGAGACCATCGATGGTATCGCCATCGACGAAACGCCAGACTTTGGTAAAGAAGTGGTGGTTGCAGCCGACTTCTCTTCAACGATTCTTTCCCGTCCAATTGACGTCAGTCGTTACGGTGTGATTTATGCTGGCGCACAGAAAAATATCGGCCCGGCGGGCCTGACAATCGTCATCGTTCGTGAAGACTTACTGGGTAAAGCGAATATCGCTTGTCCGTCGATTCTGGATTATTCCATCCTTAACGATAACGACTCAATGTTTAACACGCCGCCGACATTTGCCTGGTACCTGTCCGGTCTGGTATTCAAATGGCTGAAAGCGAACGGCGGCGTGGCTGCAATGGATAAAATCAATCAGCAAAAAGCAGAACTGCTGTATGGGGTGATTGATAACAGCGATTTCTACCGCAATGACGTGGCGAAAGCTAACCGTTCGCGGATGAACGTGCCGTTCCAGTTGGCGGACAGTGCGCTTGACAAATTGTTCCTTGAAGAGTCTTTTGCTGCGGGGCTGCATGCCCTGAAAGGGCATCGTGTGGTCGGCGGTATGCGTGCGTCAATTTATAACGCAATGCCTCTGGAAGGCGTTAAAGCGCTGACAGACTTCATGATTGAGTTCGAACGCCGTCACGGCTAATGCCGAAATTTTGCTTAATCCCCACAGCCAGCCTGTGGGGTTTTTATTTCTGTTGTAGAGAGTTGAGTTCATGGAATCCCTGACGTTACAACCCATCGCTCGTGTCGATGGCACCATTAATCTGCCCGGTTCCAAGAGCGTTTCTAACCGCGCTTTATTGCTGGCGGCATTAGCACACGGCAAAACAGTATTAACCAATCTGCTGGATAGCGATGACGTGCGCCATATGCTGAATGCATTAACCGCGTTAGGGGTAAGTTACACGCTTTCAGCCGATCGTACGCGTTGCGAAATCATCGGTAATGGCGGTCCATTACACGCAGAAAGTGCTCTGGAGTTGTTCCTCGGTAACGCCGGAACGGCAATGCGTCCGCTGGCGGCAGCTCTTTGTCTGGGTAGCAATGATATTGTGCTGACCGGTGAACCGCGTATGAAAGAACGCCCCATTGGTCATCTGGTGGATGCGCTGCGCCTGGGCGGGGCGAAGATCACTTACCTGGAACAAGAAAATTATCCACCATTGCGTTTACAGGGCGGCTTTACTGGCGGCAACGTTGACGTTGATGGCTCCGTTTCCAGCCAGTTCCTCACCGCACTGTTAATGACTGCGCCTCTTGCACCGGAAGATACGGTGATTCGTATTAAAGGCGATCTGGTCTCTAAACCTTATATCGACATCACACTCAATCTGATGAAGACGTTTGGTGTTGAAATTGAAAATCAGCACTATCAACAATTTGTCGTAAAAGGCGGGCAGTCTTATCAGTCTCCGGGTACTTATTTAGTCGAAGGCGATGCATCTTCGGCTTCTTACTTCCTGGCAGCAGCAGCAATCAAAGGCGGCACTGTAAAAGTGACCGGCATTGGACGCAACAGTATGCAGGGTGATATTCGCTTTGCTGATGTGCTGGAAAAAATGGGCGCGACCATTTGCTGGGGCGATGATTATATTTCCTGCACGCGGGGTGAACTGAACGCTATTGATATGGATATGAACCATATTCCTGATGCGGCGATGACCATTGCCACGGCGGCGTTATTTGCAAAAGGCACCACCACGCTGCGCAATATCTATAACTGGCGTGTTAAAGAGACCGATCGCCTGTTTGCGATGGCAACAGAACTGCGTAAAGTTGGTGCGGAAGTAGAAGAGGGGCACGATTACATTCGTATCACTCCACCGGAAAAACTGAACTTTGCCGAGATCGCAACATACAATGATCACCGGATGGCGATGTGTTTCTCGCTGGTGGCGTTGTCAGATACACCAGTGACGATTCTTGATCCCAAATGCACGGCCAAAACATTTCCGGATTATTTCGAGCAGCTGGCGCGGATTAGCCAGGCAGCCTGAATGAACAACGTGCAATAAATAGCCAAATCTTTCTTTATCAAAACGTCGGCACATTGCCGGCGTTTTTTTTCGGACCTTGTGAGTCATTTTGATTAATGGTAGCGTCGTTTGTCGATGTAAGTTATTGATACATAATATTTATATATGATTAATCAACGGATGATTCACATGAAAAATACTAAATTACTGCTTGCGATTGCGGCCTCTGCAGCTTTACTGACAGGGTGTCAGAATACCCACGGTATTGATACCAATATGGCTATCAGCTCAGGTTTAAATGCCTATAAAGCAGCAACGTTAAGCGATGCTGATGCAAAAGCGATTGCCAATCAGGGCTGTGCCGAAATGGACAGCGGCAATCAAGTCGCAAGTAAATCCAGCAAGTACGGTAAACGTCTGGCAAAAATCGCCAAAGCATTGGGTAACAATATTAATGGCACGCCGGTCAACTATAAGGTTTATATGACCAGCGACGTCAACGCATGGGCGATGGCGAACGGCTGTGTTCGTGTCTACAGTGGCCTGATGGACATGATGAACGACAACGAAATTGAAGGTGTTCTGGGTCATGAACTGGGCCACGTCGCGTTGGGTCACTCGCTGGCTGAAATGAAAGCTTCTTATGCGATCGTTGCCGCACGTGATGCGATTTCCGCTACCAGCGGTGTGGCTTCCCAGCTTTCTCGCTCACAATTAGGTGATATCGCAGAAGGCGCGATCAATGCTAAATACTCCCGCGATAAAGAGTCCGAAGCAGATGATTTCTCCTTTGATCTGTTGAAGAAACGTGGCATCAGCACCCAGGGGCTGGTTGGCAGCTTTGAAAAATTGGCCAGCCTGGATGGCGGCCGTACCCAGTCCATGTTTGACTCTCACCCACCATCAACAGAGCGTGCGCAACACATCCGTGATCGTATCGCCTCTGGTAAGTAAATCATTGTCATCTTTCGGGCTGGTCTTCTGCCAGCCCGCTATAATTGCGCAATAAATCCCCATCTGAATACAGACAAAACTGGTTTTTGCACACAACGTTAACGATTTGTGGCGTCGGCGCGTATAATGCGCGCGGTTATGTTAACGGTACGCCTGTTTTAAGGAGATAAAGATGACGGCAATTGCCCCGGTTATTACCATTGATGGCCCAAGCGGTGCAGGGAAAGGCACCTTGTGTAAGGCTATGGCGGAAGCGTTGCAATGGCATCTGCTGGACTCGGGTGCAATTTATCGCGTACTGGCACTGGCGGCATTACATCACCATGTTGATGTTGCATCGGAAGATGCGCTCGTGCCGCTGGCATCCCATCTGGATGTACGTTTTGTGTCGACCAATGGTAATCTGGAAGTGATCCTCGAAGGGGAAGATGTCAGCGGCGAAATTCGTACTCAGGAAGTGGCGAATGCTGCTTCACAAGTCGCGGCATTCCCACGCGTTCGTGAAGCATTATTGCGTCGCCAACGCGCGTTTCGCGAATTACCAGGCTTGATTGCCGATGGCCGCGATATGGGAACGGTGGTATTCCCTGATGCGCCAGTGAAAATTTTCCTTGACGCCTCCTCGGAAGAACGTGCGCATCGCCGCATGCTACAGTTGCAGGAGAAGGGCTTTAGTGTTAACTTTGAGCGCCTTTTGGCCGAGATCAAAGAACGCGACGACCGCGATCGTAACCGAGCGGTAGCGCCACTGGTTCCGGCAGCCGATGCTTTAGTGTTGGATTCCACCACCTTAAGCATTGAGCAAGTGATTGAAAAAGCGCTACAATACGCGCGCCAGAAATTGGCTCTCGCATAAGCGACCGAATTTGCAGTACCCCCGTTGCAATGGAATGACAGCGGGTATGTTAAACAACCCCATCCGGCATGGAGCCAGGTGGACGTTAAATATAAACCTGAAGATTAAACATGACTGAATCTTTTGCTCAACTCTTTGAAGAGTCCTTAAAAGAAATCGAAACCCGCCCGGGTTCTATCGTTCGTGGCGTTGTTGTTGCTATCGACAAAGACGTAGTACTGGTTGACGCTGGTCTGAAATCTGAGTCCGCCATCCCGGCTGAGCAGTTCAAAAACGCCCAGGGCGAGCTGGAAATCCAGGTAGGTGACGAAGTTGACGTTGCTCTGGACGCAGTAGAAGACGGCTTCGGTGAAACTCTGCTGTCCCGTGAGAAAGCTAAACGTCACGAAGCCTGGATCACGCTGGAAAAAGCTTACGAAGATGCTGAAACTGTTACCGGTGTTATCAACGGCAAAGTTAAGGGCGGCTTCACTGTTGAGCTGAACGGTATTCGTGCGTTCCTGCCAGGTTCTCTGGTAGACGTTCGTCCGGTGCGTGACACTCTGCACCTGGAAGGCAAAGAGCTTGAATTCAAAGTAATCAAGCTGGATCAGAAGCGCAACAACGTTGTTGTTTCTCGTCGTGCCGTTATCGAATCCGAAAACAGCGCAGAGCGCGATCAGCTGCTGGAAAACCTGCAGGAAGGCATGGAAGTTAAAGGTATCGTTAAGAACCTCACTGACTACGGTGCATTCGTTGATCTGGGCGGCGTTGACGGCCTGCTGCACATCACTGATATGGCCTGGAAACGCGTTAAGCATCCGAGCGAAATCGTCAACGTGGGCGACGAAATCACTGTTAAAGTGCTGAAGTTCGACCGCGAACGTACCCGTGTATCCCTGGGCCTGAAACAGCTGGGCGAAGATCCGTGGGTAGCTATCGCTAAACGTTATCCGGAAGGTACCAAACTGACTGGTCGCGTGACCAACCTGACCGACTACGGCTGCTTCGTTGAAATCGAAGAAGGCGTTGAAGGCCTGGTACACGTTTCCGAAATGGATTGGACCAACAAAAACATCCACCCGTCCAAAGTTGTTAACGTTGGCGATGTCGTGGAAGTTATGGTTCTGGATATCGACGAAGAACGTCGTCGTATCTCCCTGGGTCTGAAACAGTGCAAAGCTAACCCGTGGCAGCAGTTCGCGGAAACCCACAACAAGGGTGACCGTGTTGAAGGTAAAATCAAGTCTATCACTGACTTCGGTATCTTCATCGGCCTGGACGGCGGCATCGACGGCCTGGTTCACCTGTCTGACATCTCCTGGAACGTTGCAGGCGAAGAAGCAGTTCGTGAATACAAAAAAGGCGACGAAATCGCTGCAGTTGTTCTGCAGGTTGACGCAGAACGTGAACGTATCTCCCTGGGCGTTAAACAGCTCGCAGAAGATCCGTTCAACAACTGGGTTGCTCTGAACAAGAAAGGCGCTATCGTAACCGGTAAAGTAACTGCAGTTGACGCTAAAGGCGCAACCGTAGAACTGGCTGACGGCGTTGAAGGTTACCTGCGTGCTTCTGAAGCATCCCGTGACCGCGTTGAAGACGCTACCCTGGTTCTGAGCGTTGGCGACGAAGTTGAAGCTAAATTCACCGGTGTTGATCGTAAAAACCGCGCAATCAGCCTGTCTGTTCGTGCGAAAGACGAAGCTGACGAGAAAGATGCAATCGCAACTGTTAACAAACAGGAAGATGCAAACTTCTCCAACAACGCAATGGCTGAAGCTTTCAAAGCAGCTAAAGGCGAGTAATTCTCTGACTCTTCGGGATTTTTATTCCGAAGTTTGTTGAGTTTACTTGACAGATTGCAGGTTTCGTCCTGTAATCAAGCACTAAGGGCGGCTACGGCCGCCCTTAATCAATGCAGCAACAGCAGCCGCTAAATTTGCCTTTAAGGAACCGGAGGAATCATGACCAAGTCAGAATTGATAGAAAGACTTGCCACCCAGCAATCGCACATTCCCGCCAAGACGGTTGAAGATGCAGTAAAAGAGATGCTGGAGCATATGGCCTCGACTCTTGCGCAGGGCGAGCGTATTGAAATCCGCGGTTTCGGCAGTTTCTCTTTGCACTACCGCGCACCACGTACCGGACGTAATCCGAAGACTGGCGATAAAGTAGAACTGGAAGGAAAATACGTTCCTCACTTTAAACCAGGTAAAGAACTGCGCGATCGCGCCAATATTTACGGTTAAGTTTTTACTCAAACTTGAACGCGAGAAAAGCACCTGTCGGGTGCTTTTTTCATTTCTCTAATCTGGAACTGGAAGCTGCCTCGCAGAGTTTTGAGCAGTTTTCACCCTGTCGTTAAATTCTTCTGAACGTGCCTCGGGGAACGCAAAACTCCCACCAGACAACCATTCAACAAAGTTGCACACTTTCTATAAACAGGGAGGGTGCATGAAAATAACGACAGTCGGAGTATGCATAATTTGCGGAATTTTTCCGTTGCTGATTTTGCCCCAATTGCCAGGGACAGTAACCCTTGCGCTTCTGACTATCTTCGCCTGTGTACTGGCATTTATCCCTGTTAAAACCGTCCGTTATATCGCGCTGACGTTGCTGTTTTTCGTTTGGGGCATATTAGCAGCAAAGCAAATTTTGTGGGCAGGAGAAACCTTAACTGGCGCGACGCAGGATGCAATAGTTGAGATCACTGCTACTGACGGCATGACCACTCATTACGGTCAAATTACTCATCTACAAGGTCGACGTATATTCCCTGCGCCAGGCCTCGTACTGTATGGCGAATATCTTCCGCAAGCGGTTTGTGCCGGACAAGTATGGTCAATGAAACTCAAAGTTCGTGCAGTTCATGGCCAACTTAATGATGGCGGCTTTGATAGCCAGCGTTATGCCATTGCCCAGCATCAACCGCTCACCGGCCGTTTTCTGCAGGCAAGTGTCATTGAACCGAATTGTAGCCTGCGTGCACAGTATCTGGCGTCACTACAAACAACGCTGCAACCCTATATGTGGAACGCGGTTATTCTTGGATTAGGTATGGGGGAACGGTTATCCGTCCCCAAAGAAATCAAAAATATCATGCGTGATACTGGAACGGCGCATTTAATGGCGATATCAGGATTGCACATCGCTTTTGCGGCGTTGCTGGCTGCAGGACTCATTCGCGGTGGGCAAGTTTTTCTGCCTGGGTGCTGGATCCACTGGCAAATGCCATTAATTGGTGGAATCTGCTGTGCTGCTTTTTATGCCTGGTTGACGGGAATGCAACCTCCTGCATTGCGTACCATGGTGGCGCTTGCTATGTGGGGAATGCTTAAGTTAAGTGGGCGACAGTGGACTGGCTGGGATGTATGGATATGTTGTCTGGCGGCAATTTTGCTGATGGATCCTGTTGCCATTCTTTCGCAAAGTTTATGGCTCTCTGCCGCTGCGGTAGCGGCGCTGATTTTTTGGTGTCAGTGGTTTCCCTGTCCGGAGTGGCAACTGCCGCCAGTATTGCGCGCGGTTGTTTCCCTCATCCATCTACAACTTGGAATCACCCTCCTGCTAATGCCTGTGCAAATCGTCATATTTCATGGCATTAGTCTGACCTCGTTTATTGCAAACCTATTTGCAATTCCCCTGGTGACATTTATCACGGTTCCGTTGATCCTCGCAGCGATGGTTATGCATTTAAGCGGGCCGTTAATCGTGGAGCAAGGAGTATGGTTTCTTGCCGACCGGTCTTTGGCTTTGCTTTTCTGGGGGTTAAAGAGTTTGCCAGAAGGGTGGATCAACATTGCTGAACGTTGGCAATGGCTAACATTTTCCCCATGGTTCTTACTGGTGGTATGGCGATTAAACGCCTGGCGAGCGTTGCCGGCAATGTGTGTGGCTGGAGGCTTGCTGATGTGCTGGCCGCTGTGGCAAAAACCTCGACCTGACGCGTGGCAGGTGTACATGCTTGATGTCGGGCAAGGGCTGGCAATGGTGATAGCCAGAAACGGTAAAGCGATTCTCTATGACACCGGACTGGCCTGGCCGGAGGGGGATAGTGGGCAACAACTGATTATCCCCTGGCTACGCTGGCATAATCTTGAACCAGAAGGCGTCATTCTTAGTCATGAACATCTGGATCATCGGGGAGGGCTGGACTCGATATTACGTGCCTGGCCGACGTTATGGGTCAGAAGCCCTTTAAGCTGGGAGCATCATCAGCCCTGTGTGCGTGGCGAAGCGTGGCAATGGCAAGGATTGCGTTTCAGCGTGCACTGGCCTTTACAAGGTAGCATCGATAAAGGAAATAACCATTCCTGTGTGGTTAAGGTTGATGACGGGACGAATAGCATTCTCCTAACCGGTGATATTGAAGCCCCCGCTGAACAAAAGATGCTAAGCCGTTACTGGCAGCAAGTACAAGCAACATTACTTCAGGTACCTCACCATGGCAGTAATACCTCATCATCGTTGCCATTAATTCAGCGAGTGAATGGAACATTGGCACTTGCATCGGCATCGCGCTATAACGCATGGCGACTGCCTTCAAACAAAGTTAAGCATCGCTATCAACAACAGGGTTATAAGTGGCTTGATACCCCGCATCAGGGGCAAATAACGGTCGATTTTTCAGCACAAGGCTGGCGGATTAGCAGCCTCAGGGAGCAAATTTTACCTCGTTGGTATCATCAGTGGTTTGGCGTGCCAGTGGATAACGGGTAGAATATGCGGCTATTTCAACAAATGCTGGTTTTTTGAATGCATAACGACAAAGATCTCTCTACGTGGCAGACATTCCGCCGACTGTGGCCAACCATTGCGCCTTTTAAAGCGGGTCTGATCGTGGCGGGCGTAGCGTTAATCCTCAACGCAGCCAGCGATACCTTCATGTTATCGCTCCTTAAGCCACTTCTTGATGATGGCTTTGGTAAAACAGATCGCTCCGTGCTGGTGTGGATGCCGCTGGTGGTGATCGGGCTGATGATTTTACGTGGTATCACCAGCTATGTTTCCAGCTACTGTATCTCCTGGGTATCAGGAAAGGTGGTAATGACTATGCGTCGCCGCCTGTTTGGTCACATGATGGGAATGCCAGTTTCATTCTTTGACAAACAGTCAACGGGTACGCTGTTGTCGCGTATCACCTACGATTCCGAACAGGTTGCTTCTTCTTCTTCCGGCGCATTGATTACTGTTGTGCGTGAAGGTGCGTCGATCATCGGCCTGTTCATCATGATGTTCTATTACAGCTGGCAACTGTCGATCATTTTAATTGTGCTGGCACCGATTGTTTCGATTGCGATTCGTGTCGTATCGAAGCGTTTTCGCAACATCAGTAAAAACATGCAGAACACCATGGGGCAGGTGACCACCAGCGCAGAACAAATGCTGAAGGGCCACAAAGAAGTATTGATTTTCGGTGGTCAGGAAGTGGAAACGAAACGCTTCGATAAAGTCAGTAACCGAATGCGTCTTCAGGGGATGAAAATGGTTTCAGCCTCTTCTATCTCTGATCCGATCATTCAGCTGATCGCCTCTTTAGCGCTGGCGTTTGTTCTGTATGCGGCGAGCTTCCCTAGCGTCATGGATAGCCTGACTGCCGGTACGATTACCGTTGTTTTCTCTTCAATGATTGCGCTGATGCGTCCGCTGAAATCGCTGACCAACGTTAACGCCCAGTTCCAGCGCGGTATGGCGGCTTGTCAGACGCTGTTTACCATTCTGGACAGTGAGCAGGAGAAAGACGAAGGTAAGCGTGTGCTCGAACGTGCGACTGGTGACGTAGAATTCCGCAATGTCACCTTTACTTATCCGGGACGTGATGTACCCGCATTGCGTAACATCAACCTGAAAATTCCGGCAGGAAAAACGGTCGCTCTGGTTGGACGCTCTGGTTCAGGTAAATCAACCATCGCCAGCCTAATCACACGTTTTTACGATATTGATGAAGGCGAAATCCTGATGGATGGTCACGATCTGCGCGAGTATACCCTGGCGTCTTTACGTAACCAGGTTGCTCTGGTGTCGCAGAATGTCCATCTGTTTAACGATACGGTTGCCAACAACATTGCTTACGCACGGACAGAACAGTACAGCCGTGAGCAAATTGAAGAAGCGGCGCGTATGGCCTACGCCATGGACTTCATCAATAAGATGGATAACGGTCTCGATACAGTGATTGGTGAAAACGGCGTGCTGCTCTCTGGCGGTCAGCGTCAGCGTATTGCCATCGCTCGAGCCTTGTTGCGTGATAGCCCGATACTGATTCTGGACGAAGCTACCTCGGCGCTGGATACCGAATCTGAACGTGCGATTCAGGCGGCACTGGATGAGTTGCAGAAAAACCGTACCTCTCTGGTGATTGCCCACCGCTTGTCTACCATTGAAAAGGCAGACGAAATCGTGGTCGTCGAGGATGGTGTCATTGTGGAACGCGGTACGCATAACGATTTGCTTGAGCACCGTGGCGTTTACGCGCAACTTCACAAAATGCAGTTTGGCCAATGATCGAAAAAATCTGGTCTGGTGAATCCCCTTTGTGGCGGCTATTGCTGCCACTCTCCTGGTTGTATGGTCTGGTGAGTGGCGCGATCCGTCTTTGCTATAAACTAAAACTGAAGCGCGCCTGGCGTGCCCCCGTACCGGTTGTCGTGGTTGGTAATCTCACCGCAGGCGGCAACGGAAAAACTCCGGTCGTTGTCTGGCTGGTGGAACAGTTGCAACAGCGCGGTATTCGCGTGGGGGTCGTATCGCGGGGATATGGTGGTAAGGCTGAATCTTATCCGCTGTTATTGTCGGCAGATACCACCACAGCACAGGCGGGTGATGAACCTGTGTTGATTTATCAACGCACTGGCGCGCCTGTTGCGGTTTCTCCCGTGCGTTCTGATGCGGTAAAAGCCATTCTGGCGCAACACCCTGATGTGCAGATCATCGTAACCGACGACGGTTTACAGCATTATCGTCTGGCGCGTGATGTGGAAATCGTCGTTATTGATGGCGTGCGTCGCTTTGGCAATGGCTGGTGGTTGCCGGCGGGGCCAATGCGTGAGCGAGCGGGGCGCTTAAAGTCGGTTGATGCGGTAATCGTCAACGGCGGTGTCCCCCGCAGCGGTGAAATCCCCATGCATCTGCTGCCGGGGCAGGCGGTGAATTTACGTACCGGTACGCGTTGTGACGTTGCTCAACTTGAACATGTGGTGGCGATGGCGGGGATTGGGCATCCGCCGCGCTTTTTTGCCACGCTGAAGATGTGCGGCGTACAACCGGAAAAATGTGTACCACTGGCCGATCATCAGTCTTTGAATTATAAGGATGTCAGCGCGTTGGTAAGCGACGGGCAAACGCTAGTAATGACTGAAAAAGATGCGGTGAAATGCCGGGCCTTTGCAGATGAAAATTGGTGGTATTTGCCTGTTGACGCACAGCTTTCAGGCGATGAACCAGCGAAACTGCTTGCGCAACTAACCTCGCTGGCTTCTGGCAACTAGTTACGCCGCGGCAGCGTTCGATTGATGGAGTCATGAATGTCGCTGCCGCACCTCTCCCTTGCTGATGCGCGTAATCTTCACCTTGCTGCGCAAGGCCTGTTAAACAAACCCCGCCGTCGAGCGTCGTTGGAAGATATTCTGGCAACGATTTCCCGCATGTCCTTGCTGCAAATTGATACCATCAATATTGTTGCCCGTAGCCCATATCTGGTGCTTTTCAGTCGTCTGGGAAATTATCCTGCGCAGTGGTTGGATGAGTCTCTGGCGCGTGGCGAATTAATGGAATACTGGGCGCATGAAGCCTGCTTTATGCCACGTAGCGATTTTCGTCTTATTCGCCACCGCATGCTGGCACCTGAAAAAATGGGCTGGAAATACAAAGACGCCTGGATGCAGGAACATGCGGCAGAAATTGCACAGTTAATTCAACATATTCATGATAAGGGGCCGGTACGTTCAGCCGATTTCGAGCATTCTCGTAAAGGTGCAAGCGGCTGGTGGGAATGGAAGCCGCATAAACGGCATCTGGAAGGTTTATTTACTGCCGGAAAGGTGATGGTGATTGAACGGCGCAACTTCCAGCGCGTTTATGATTTAACCCACCGTGTCATGCCTGACTGGGATGATGAGCGCGATCTCGTTTCGCAAACAGAAGCAGAAATCATCATGCTGGATAACAGTGCGCGTAGCCTGGGCATATTCCGCGAACAGTGGCTGGCAGATTACTATCGGCTGAAACGTCCGGCACTGGCGGCTTGGCGCGAAGCGAGGGCTGAACAGCAGCAAATCATTGCTGTGCATGTTGAAAAATTGGGCAATCTTTGGCTGCATGCTGATTTGCTGCCGCTACTCGAACGCGCGCTCGCCGGAAAGCTCACTGCAACGCACAGCGCGGTACTTTCGCCTTTTGATCCTGTTGTCTGGGATCGCAAACGCGCGGAGCAGCTTTTTGATTTTAGCTACCGGCTGGAGTGCTATACCCCAGCGCCGAAACGCCAGTATGGCTATTTTGTTCTGCCGTTATTACATCGTGGGCAATTAGTTGGGCGAATGGATGCCAAAATGCATCGCCAGACAGGCATCCTTGAAGTTATCTCTCTGTGGTTACAGGAAGGCATTAAACCAACGACAACGCTGCAAAAAGGGTTACGTCAGGCAATTACTGATTTCGCGAGCTGGCAGCAGGCAACGCGGGTGACATTAGGACGCTGCCCGCAAGGTCTCTTTACTGATTGCCGCACTGGCTGGGAAATAGACCCCGTCGCATAAATGATTATGATAAGATTTATGCATTCATAACCCGATCCATCTGGAGGAACTATGGATCATCGTCTGCTTGAAATCATTGCCTGCCCGGTTTGCAACGGAAAACTTTGGTATAACCAGGAAAAACAAGAGCTTATTTGCAAACTGGACAACCTGGCTTTCCCGCTGCGCGATGGCATTCCAGTGTTGCTGGAAACGGAAGCCCGCGTGCTGACTGCTGATGAGAGTAAATCATGAGTTTTGTGGTCATTATTCCCGCGCGCTACGCGTCCACGCGTCTGCCCGGTAAACCATTGGTTGATATTAACGGCAAACCCATGATTGTTCATGTTCTTGAACGCGCGCGCGAATCAGGTGCCGAGCGCATCATCGTGGCAACCGATCATGAGGATGTTGCCCGCGCTGTTGAAGCCGCTGGCGGCGAAGTATGTATGACGCGCGCCGATCATCAGTCAGGTACAGAACGTTTGGCGGAAGTTGTCGAAAAATGCGCATTCAGCGACGACACGGTGATCGTTAATGTGCAGGGTGATGAACCGATGATCCCTGCGACAATCATTCGTCAGGTTGCTGATAACCTCGCTCAGCGTCAGGTGGGTATGGCTACTCTGGCGGTGCCAATCCACAATGCGGAAGAAGCGTTTAACCCGAATGCGGTGAAAGTGGTTCTCGACGCCGAAGGGTACGCACTGTACTTCTCTCGCGCCACCATTCCGTGGGATCGTGATCGTTTTGCAAAAGACCTTGAAACCGTAGGCGATAACTTCCTGCGTCATCTTGGTATTTATGGCTACCGAGCAGGCTTTATCCGTCGTTATGTTACCTGGCAGCCAAGTCCGTTAGAACATATCGAAATGTTAGAGCAGCTTCGTGTTCTGTGGTACGGCGAAAAAATCCACGTTGCTGTTGCTCAGGAAGTTCCTGGTACAGGAGTGGATACCCCTGAAGATCTCGAGCGCGTTCGCGCTGAAATGCGCTAATTTCACTTCACGACACTCCAGCCAATTTTGGGAGGAGTGTCGTACCGTTACGATTTTCCTCAATTTTTCTTTTCAACAATTGATCTCATTCAGGTGACATCTTTTATATTGGCGCTCATTATGAAAGCAGTAGCTTTTATGAGGGTAATCTGAATGGAACAGCTGCGTGCCGAATTAAGCCATTTACTGGGCGAAAAACTCAGTCGTATTGAGTGCGTCAATGAAAAAGCGGATACGGCGTTGTGGGCTTTGTATGACAGCCAGGGAAACCCAATGCCGTTAATGGCAAGAAGCTTTAGTACGCCCGGAAAAGCCCGACAGCTGGCATGGAAAACCACCATGCTGGCAAGAAGTGGGACTGTCCGTATGCCGACTATTTATGGTGTGATGACGCATGAAGAACACCCCGGCCCCGATGTCCTGCTACTGGAGCGGATGCGTGGTGTTTCGGTGGAGGCACCAGCCCGAACACCAGAACGCTGGGAACAACTCAAAGACCAAATCGTTGAAGCCTTACTGGCCTGGCACCGTCAGGACAGTCGTGGTTGCGTCGGCGCGGTCGACAATACTCAGGAAAATTTCTGGCCCTCATGGTACCGGCAACATGTTGAAGTGCTATGGACTACGCTCAATCAGTTCAATAACACCGGTCTAACGATGCAGGATAAGCGGATCCTGTTTCGCACTCGCGAATGTCTCCCGGCATTATTTGAAGGCTTTAACGACAATTGTGTACTGATTCACGGTAACTTCTGTTTACGCAGCATGCTGAAAGATTCGCGCAGCGATCAGTTACTGGCGATGGTCGGACCGGGACTAATGCTTTGGGCACCGCGAGAATACGAACTGTTCCGACTAATGGATAATTCTCTGGCGGAAGATTTGCTCTGGAGTTATCTGCAACGCGCGCCAGTGGCGGAGTCGTTCATCTGGCGGCGTTGGTTGTATGTGTTATGGGATGAAGTTGCGCAACTGGTTAATACCGGACGATTTAGTCGGCGTAACTTCGATCTGGCATCAAAATCACTCTTGCCGTGGCTCGCCTGACGAACCTTTCAGCCACTGCCAGATCCGGCCAAGCGTTTCATAGCCAACGCGGTCGCTATGCATCAACCAAACCGGAGAAGGGATTGCCCGTTCCCACGGATTAAGCGGCGAGTCGATGGCCAACTGATTCGCCGGGGCTGGTAGCGGATTTAACCCTTCCTGCTGAAAAAAGATCATCGCCCGCGGCAGATGTGATGCGGAGGTCACCAGCAGGAAAGGTGCGTCACCAATTGCCTGTTTCACTGCCGCAGCTTCTTCTTCGGTATCTTTTGGCAAATCCAGAGTGATAATTTGCTCGCGCGGCACGCCCAGCGATTGCGCAACTCTTGCACCTACTTCGGCTGTACTCACCGTATTGGTTTTTGCTACGCCTCCCGTGAAGATCAGCTTTGATCCCGGATTTTCGCGCCATAAGCGAATACCCTCATTCAGACGTGGCAGACTGTTATTGATTAAATTCGAGCTCGGTGCCCATTGTGGGTTCCAGGTATAACCACCTCCGAGCACCACGATATAGTCCACTTTATGCGAATTATTCCATGTCGGATAGGTGCTTTCGATGGGACGCAGCAGGCGATCGGCTACCGGTTGCAAACTCAATAACAAGAGCGCCAGCCACCCAAGGCTAATAAAAATCTTCCCGGTTTTTTGAAAACGGCTAAACCACAGCAGCGCCAGGCCAGCGCCAATAATCAACAACATCAGCGGAAGTGGCAGCAGCATACCGCCAATCACTTTTTTCAGTGTAAAAAGCATCCTTTCTGGTTCCTTTTTTGACCATATAGCAAGGGATCGCCAGCGATATTACACCAGACGGGTTCATTCTCGCCGTGGCTGTGACAAAATAGCGTCTTTATCAGAAAACGTCTTAGCCAACCGGTGGAGAAAGCAATGCAGGATCGCAATTTTGATGATATTGCGGAAAAGTTTTCCCGTAACATTTACGGCACCACCAAAGGGCAGCTTCGACAGGCTATTTTGTGGCAGGATCTCGATCGCGTGCTGGCGGAAATGGGCTCGCAAAAACTGCGTGTGCTGGATGCTGGCGGTGGAGAAGGGCAGACCGCAATCAAAATGGCCGAGCGTGGGCATCAGGTCATTTTATGCGATCTCTCAGCGCAGATGATCGACCGCGCAAAACAGGCGGCAGAAGCAAAAGGTGTGAGCGACAACATGCAATTTATACATTGCGCCGCTCAGGATGTTGCTTCGCATTTGGAAACGCCCGTTGATCTGATATTGTTCCATGCGGTGCTCGAGTGGGTGGCCGATCCCCGCAGCGTATTACAGACCCTGTGGTCAGTGTTGCGTCCAGGCGGCGTGTTGTCGTTAATGTTCTACAATGCGCATGGTTTGTTGATGCATAACATGGTCGCCGGGAATTTTGATTACGTGCAGGCGGGAATGCCGAAAAAGAAAAAACGGACGCTTTCGCCAGATTATCCACGCGACCCGGCGCAGGTTTATCTGTGGCTGGAAGAAGCTGGTTGGCAAATTCTGGGTAAGACAGGCGTTCGCGTGTTTCATGATTATCTGCGCGAGAAGCACCAGCAGCGCGACTGCTATGAAGCATTACTTGAATTAGAAACGCGTTATTGCCGTCAGGAACCGTATATTACCCTGGGGCGTTATATTCATGTCACCGCGCGCAAACCGCAGAGCAAGGATAAAGTATGAGTGAATTTTCCCAGACAGTCCCCGAACTGGTTGCCTGGGCCAGAAAAAATGACTTCTCCATCTCGCTGCCGGTAGACCGACTCTCTTTTCTGCTGGCGGTTGCCACGCTGAACGGCGAGCGTCTGGATGGTGAGATGAGTGAAGGCGAGCTGGTGGATGCATTCCGCCATGTGAGTGATGCGTTTGAGCAAACCAGCGAAACCATCGGCGTGCGCGCCAACAACGCGATCAACGACATGGTTCGTCAACGTCTGCTGAACCGCTTTACCAGCGAGCAGGCTGAAGGGAACGCAATTTACCGTCTGACGCCGCTTGGCATCGGTATTACCGATTACTACATCCGTCAGCGCGAGTTTTCGACGCTGCGCCTTTCTATGCAGTTGTCGATTGTGGCGGGTGAGCTCAAACGCGCAGCAGATGCCGCCGAAGAGGGCGGTGATGAATTTCACTGGCACCGTAATGTTTATGCGCCACTGAAATATTCGGTAGCAGAAATTTTCGACAGCATCGACCTGACGCAACGTCTGATGGATGAACAGCAGCAGCAGGTGAAGGACGATATCGCCCAGTTGTTGAACAAAGACTGGCGGGCGGCGATTTCCAGCTGTGAATTGTTGCTTTCAGAAACTTCCGGAACGCTGCGTGAATTGCAGGATACGCTGGAAGCGGCAGGCGATAAATTGCAGGCCAACCTGTTACGCATTCAGGATGCGACGATGACCCATGACGACCTGCATTTTGTCGATCGTCTGGTGTTCGATCTGCAGAGCAAACTCGACCGTATTATCAGTTGGGGCCAGCAATCCATCGACTTGTGGATTGGCTACGACCGCCACGTACACAAATTTATTCGTACTGCGATCGATATGGATAAAAACCGCGTCTTTGCTCAGCGGTTACGTCAGTCGGTACAAACCTATTTTGATGAGCCGTGGGCGCTAACTTATGCCAATGCCGATCGTCTGCTGGATATGCGTGACGAAGAGATGGTACTGCGCGATGAAGAAGTGACTGGGGAACTTCCTGAGGATCTGGAGTACGAAGAGTTTAACGAGATCCGCGAACAGCTGGCGGCGATCATCGAAGAACAACTTGCCGTGTACAAAACCAGACAAGTGCCGTTGGATCTTGGTCTGGTGGTACGCGAATATCTGTCACAGTATCCGCGTGCGCGTCACTTTGACGTTGCGCGTATTGTTATCGATCAGGCGGTACGTCTTGGCGTAGCGCAAGCAGATTTCACCGGACTGCCAGCGAAATGGCAGCCGATTAATGATTACGGAGCCAAGGTACAGGCGCATGTCATCGACAAATATTGAACAAGTGATGCCGGTTAAGCTGGCGCAGGCGCTGGCGAATCCGTTATTTCCGGCGCTGGATAGCGCCTTACGTTCAGGCCGCCATATTGGCCTCGACGAACTGGATAATCATGCATTCCTGATGGATTTTCAGGAATATCTGGAAGAGTTTTACGCGCGTTATAACGTTGAGCTTATTCGTGCACCGGAAGGGTTCTTCTATCTACGCCCACGTTCCACCACGCTGATCCCTCGTTCCGTCTTGTCGGAACTGGATATGATGGTCGGGAAAATCCTCTGTTATCTCTATCTCAGCCCGGAACGGCTGGCGAATGAGGGGATTTTTACTCAACAGGAACTGTACGACGAACTGCTCACCCTGGCCGATGAAGCGAAACTGCTGAAACTGGTGAACAACCGTTCAACCGGTTCAGACGTTGACCGGCAGAAGTTGCAGGAAAAAGTACGTTCTTCGCTCAACCGTCTGCGTCGTTTAGGCATGGTGTGGTTTATGGGCCACGACAGCAGCAAGTTCCGCATTACCGAATCGGTGTTCCGCTTCGGCGCCGATGTGCGTGCTGGCGACGATCCCCGTGAAGCACAGCGTCGCCTGATTCGTGATGGTGAAGCAATGCCGATTGAAAATCATCTGCAACTCAACGATGAAACCGAAGAGAGTCAGCCAGATAGCGGAGAGGAAGAATAATGATTGAACGCGGTAAATTTCGCTCACTGACGCTGATTAACTGGAACGGCTTTTTTGCCCGAACTTTTGACCTTGACGAGCTGGTCACGACGCTTTCTGGCGGTAACGGGGCGGGTAAATCCACCACCATGGCGGCGTTCGTTACGGCGCTTATCCCCGACCTGACCCTGCTGCATTTCCGTAATACCACGGAAGCCGGGGCCACCAGCGGTTCGCGCGATAAAGGTCTGCACGGTAAGCTGAAAGCGGGTGTCTGTTATTCGATGCTCGACACCATTAACTCGCGCCACCAGCGCGTAGTGGTCGGTGTGCGTCTGCAACAGGTTGCCGGACGCGATCGTAAAGTGGATATCAAACCGTTTGCCATTCAGGGCTTGCCGATGTCGGTGCAGCCGACACAACTGGTGACCGAAACTCTGAACGAACGCCAGGCGCGCGTGCTGCCGCTTAACGAGCTGAAAGACAAGCTCGAGGCGATGGAAGGCGTGCAGTTTAAGCAGTTCAACTCCATTACCGATTACCACTCGCTGATGTTCGATCTGGGCATCATCGCACGTCGTCTGCGCTCAGCGTCTGATCGTAGTAAATTCTATCGTCTGATTGAAGCTTCGCTGTACGGCGGGATTTCCAGCGCCATCACCCGTTCTCTGCGCGACTACCTGTTGCCAGAAAATAGCGGCGTGCGTAAAGCGTTTCAGGACATGGAAGCGGCGCTGCGTGAAAACCGTATGACGCTGGAAGCGATTCGTGTTACCCAGTCTGACCGTGACTTGTTCAAGCATCTGATCAGCGAAGCGACTAACTACGTGGCGGCGGACTACATGCGTCACGCCAACGAGCGCCGTGTTCATCTCGATAAGGCCCTGGAGTTTCGTCGCGAGCTACATACTTCGCGTCAGCAACTGGCGGCTGAGCAGTACAAACACGTCGATATGGCGCGTGAGCTGGCAGAGCACAACGGTGCCGAAGGCGATCTGGAAGCGGATTATCAGGCGGCCAGCGATCACCTGAACCTGGTGCAAACCGCACTGCGTCAGCAGGAGAAGATCGAACGCTACGAAGCGGATCTCGATGAGCTGCAGATCCGTCTGGAAGAGCAAAACGAAGTGGTGGCAGAAGCCATCGAACGCCAGGAAGAGAATGAGGCTCGTGCGGAAGCTGCCGAGCTGGAAGTGGACGAGCTGAAAAGCCAGCTTGCTGACTACCAGCAGGCGCTGGACGTCCAACAAACGCGCGCTATCCAGTACAACCAGGCGATTGCTGCGCTTAATCGTGCCAAAGAACTGTGTCATCTGCCGGAATTAACCGCCGACAGCGCCGCCGATTGGCTGGAAACCTTCCAGGCGAAAGAGCTGGAAGCGACCGAAAAAATGCTCTCTCTTGAGCAGAAAATGAGCATGGCGCAAACCGCGCACAGCCAGTTTGAGCAGGCTTATCAGCTGGTGGTGGCAATCAACGGCCCGCTGGCGCGTAACGAGGCGTGGGATGTCGCTCGCGAACTATTGCGCGAAGGGGTCGATCAGCGTCACCTGGCTGAGCAGGTTCAGCCGTTGCGGATGCGCTTAAGCGAACTGGAACAGCGTCTGCGTGAACAGCAAGAAGCCGAACGCCTGCTGGCAGATTTCTGCAAACGTCAGGGCAAGAATTTTGATATTGATGAACTGGAAGCTCTGCATCAGGAGCTGGAAGCGCGCATTGCCTCTCTTTCCGATAGCGTGTCTAACGCCCGCGAAGAGCGTATGGCACTGCGTCAGGAGCAGGAACAGCTGCAGTCTCGCATTCAGAGTTTGATGCAGCGTGCACCGGTTTGGCTGGCAGCGCAAAACAGTCTCAACCAGTTGAGCGAACAGTGCGGCGAAGAGTTCTCCTCCAGCCAGGACGTCACCGAATATCTGCAACAGTTGCTGGAGCGTGAGCGCGAGGCGATTGTTGAACGCGATGAAGTAGGCGCGCGCAAAAACGCCGTCGATGAAGAGATCGAACGTTTAAGCCAGCCTGGCGGCTCTGAAGATCAGCGTCTGAATGCGCTGGCGGAGCGTTTTGGCGGCGTGCTGCTGTCAGAAATTTATGACGACGTTAGCCTGGAAGATGCGCCGTACTTCTCAGCGCTGTATGGCCCGTCACGCCACGCCATCGTGGTGCCAGATCTGTCACAGGTAACCGAACACCTGGAAGGCTTGACCGATTGCCCGGAAGATCTCTATCTGATCGAAGGGGATCCGCAGTCATTCGATGACAGCGTGTTCAGCGTTGATGAGCTGGAAAAAGCGGTAGTGGTGAAAATCGCCGATCGTCAGTGGCGTTATTCACGTTTCCCGGAAGTGCCGCTGTTTGGTCGTGCTGCGCGTGAAAGCCGTATTGAAAGCCTCCATGCCGAGCGTGAAGTGCTTTCCGAACGCTTCGCCACGCTCTCCTTTGATGTACAGAAAACCCAGCGTCTGCATCAGGCGTTCAGCCGCTTTATCGGCAGCCATCTGGCGGTGGCGTTTGAGTCTGATCCGGAAGCCGAAATCCGTCAACTGAACAGCCGTCGCGTCGAACTGGAGCGGGCGTTGAGTAATCATGAAAATGATAACCAGCAGCAGCGTATTCAGTTTGAGCAGGCGAAAGAGGGTGTTACGGCGCTGAACCGCATTCTGCCGCGTCTCAACTTGTTGGCTGATGACAGCCTCGCGGATCGCGTCGATGAAATCCGCGAACGTCTGGATGAAGCCCAGGAAGCCGCGCGTTTTGTTCAGCAGTTCGGTAATCAACTGGCGAAACTGGAACCGATCGTTTCGGTATTGCAGAGTGACCCGGAACAGTTCGAACAGTTAAAAGAAGATTACGCGTACTCTCAGCAGATGCAGCGCGATGCCCGTCAGCAGGCGTTTGCCCTGACGGAAGTGGTGCAGCGTCGTGCGCACTTTAGCTACTCTGACTCGGCAGAAATGCTTAGCGGTAACAGCGATCTCAACGAAAAACTGCGTGAACGTCTGGAACAGGCGGAAGCGGAGCGTACCCGCGCTCGTGAAGCGTTGCGCGGACACGCAGCGCAGTTGAGTCAGTACAACCAGGTACTGGCTTCGCTGAAAAGTTCGTATGACACCAAAAAAGAGCTACTCAACGATCTGCAACGTGAATTGCAGGATATCGGCGTGCGTGCTGATAGCGGGGCAGAAGAGCGGGCGCGTATTCGCCGTGATGAGTTACATGCGCAGCTGAGCAATAACCGTTCACGTCGCAACCAACTGGAAAAAGCGCTTACCTTCTGCGAAGCGGAGATGGACAACCTGACCCGCAAACTGCGCAAGCTGGAGCGTGATTACTTTGAGATGCGCGAGCAGGTAGTGACCGCGAAAGCGGGCTGGTGTGCAGTGATGCGCATGGTGAAAGATAACGGTGTTGAGCGCCGCTTACACCGCCGTGAGCTGGCTTATCTCTCCGCGGATGATTTGCGTTCCATGTCGGATAAGGCGTTGGGTGCGTTGCGTCTCGCGGTAGCGGATAACGAACATCTGCGCGACGTGCTGCGTATGTCGGAAGATCCAAAACGTCCGGAACGTAAAATTCAGTTCTTCGTGGCGGTTTATCAGCATCTGCGCGAGCGTATTCGTCAGGATATTATTCGTACCGATGATCCGGTTGAAGCTATCGAGCAGATGGAGATCGAACTTAGCCGTCTGACTGAAGAGTTAACGTCCCGCGAACAGAAACTGGCGATCAGTTCCCGCAGCGTGGCGAACATCATCCGTAAAACCATTCAGCGCGAGCAGAACCGCATCCGTATGCTCAACCAGGGCTTGCAGAACGTATCGTTCGGTCAGGTGAACAGCGTGCGCCTCAACGTGAACGTGCGTGAAACGCACGCCATGCTGCTGGATGTGCTCTCTGAACAGCACGAACAACATCAGGATCTGTTTAACAGCAACCGTCTGACCTTCTCGGAAGCGCTGGCGAAACTGTATCAGCGCCTTAATCCGCAGATTGATATGGGGCAGCGCACGCCGCAGACCATCGGTGAAGAACTGCTGGATTACCGTAACTATCTTGAAATGGAAGTTGAGGTTAACCGTGGTTCCGATGGCTGGTTGCGCGCGGAATCTGGTGCATTGTCGACCGGTGAGGCTATTGGTACCGGTATGTCGATTCTGGTGATGGTGGTACAGAGTTGGGAAGATGAATCTCGCCGCTTGCGCGGTAAAGATATCTCTCCTTGCCGTCTGCTGTTCCTTGATGAAGCAGCGCGACTGGATGCCCGTTCCATCGCCACGCTGTTTGAATTGTGTGAGCGTTTGCAAATGCAGCTCATCATCGCAGCGCCGGAAAATATCAGCCCGGAAAAAGGCACCACCTATAAACTGGTGCGTAAAGTCTTCCAGAATACCGAACACGTTCACGTAGTCGGTCTGCGTGGTTTTGCACCGCAACTCCCTGAAACGCTTCCTGGAACTGACGAAGCGCCTTCCCAGGCGAGTTAAGATTGAGGCGGCAGCGATGCCGCCTTTCCTGTTTCTGAAAACTCCGTTTCTGCACTAAAAAAGTGCCACATTCTGGCGCGCTTTTCTTTAAACTTCTTTACATTAGGTTATGTAAAAACGTATCGGCGTTTATATACTGAAGATAAGCCTGATGAGTAACAGGCTTGCTCGTCATACTTTCGTGAGTATTGGCGTTGTACAGGCAAGTCGTAAAATAACAGCCTGGCTATTCAGAGTATGATAAAAACAGGGGGCAAGGGATGTTGCTTAATATGATGTGTGGTCGTCGGCTGTCGGCAATCAGTTTGTGCTTGGCCGTAACATTCGCTCCACTGTTCAATGCGCAGGCCGATGAGCCTGAAGTAATCCCTGGCGACAGCCCGGTGGCTGTCAGTGAACAGGGCGAGGCACTGCCGCAGGCGCAAGCCACGGCAATTATGGCGGGGATCCAGCCATTGCCTGAAGGTGCGGCAGAAAAAGCCCGCACGCAAATCGAATCTCAATTACCCGCAGGTTATAAGCCGGTTTATCTTAACCAGCTTCAACTGTTGTATGCCGCACGCGATATGCAACCCATGTGGGAAAACCGTGATGCTGTTAAAGCCTTCCAGCAACAGCTGGCAGAGGTGGCGATTGCCGGTTTCCAGCCGCAGTTTAATAAATGGGTAGAGTTACTGACCGATCCTGGTGTTAACGGGATGGCACGCGACGTCGTGCTCTCTGATGCGATGATGGGCTATCTCCATTTCATTGCAAATATTCCGGTCAAAGGCACTCGCTGGCTATATAGCAGTAAACCTTATGCGCTTGCAACGCCGCCGCTTTCGGTGATTAACCAATGGCAGCTGGCGCTGGATAAAGGTCAATTGCCGACGTTTGTTGCAGGACTGGCACCGCAGCATCCGCAATATGCGGCGATGCATGAATCGTTACTGGCCTTACTCAGTGACACCAAACCGTGGCCTCAACTGACCGGTAAAGCAACGTTGCGCCCAGGGCAGTGGAGTAACGACGTACCGGCGTTGCGCGAAATATTGCAACGCACAGGCATGTTGGACGGGGGGCCAAAAATTACTCTCCCTGGCGATGACACGCCAACTGACGCAGTAGTCAGCCCATCCGCTGTTACTGTTGAAACAGCAGAAACTAAGCCGATGGACAAGCAAACGACGTCTCGTAGTAAACCTGCGCCTGCCATTCGTGCCGCCTACGATAATGAACTGGTGGAAGCCGTTAAACGTTTTCAGGCATGGCAAGGATTGGGAGCAGATGGTGCTATTGGCCCGGCAACGCGTGACTGGTTAAACGTAACGCCCGCCCAGCGAGCTGGCGTGTTGGCACTCAATATCCAGCGATTACGCTTGCTGCCAACTGAGCTTTCAACCGGGATCATGGTTAATATTCCGGCCTATTCGCTGGTCTATTATCAGAACGGCAATCAGGTGCTGGATTCGAGAGTCATTGTCGGTCGCCCCGATCGCAAAACGCCGATGATGAGCAGTGCCCTTAACAACGTGGTGGTAAACCCGCCGTGGAATGTACCACCAACTCTGGCACGCAAAGATATTCTGCCGAAAGTGCGCAACGATCCGGGATATCTCGAAAGCCATGGCTATACGGTGATGCGCGGTTGGAACAGCAGGGAGGCGATTGATCCGTGGCAGGTTGACTGGTCTACAATCACGGCCTCGAATTTACCGTTCCGCTTCCAGCAGGCTCCAGGCCCACGGAACTCGCTGGGGCGCTATAAATTCAATATGCCGAGTTCAGAGGCCATTTATTTGCATGACACGCCGAACCACAATCTGTTCAAGCGTGATACACGCGCATTGAGCTCAGGCTGTGTACGAGTGAATAAAGCTTCCGATCTGGCAAATATGCTGTTGCAGGATGCAGGCTGGAATGACAAACGTATTTCTGATGCGCTGAAGCAGGGCGATACGCGTTACGTCAATATTCGGCAGTCGATTCCGGTGAATCTCTACTATCTGACGGCATTTGTTGGTGCAGATGGTCGTACCCAGTATCGTACAGATATTTACAATTATGATCTGCCTGCGCGATCCAGCTCGCAAATCGTATCGAAAGCGGAACAATTAATCAGGTAAATGAAGCAGTTCGGGGAAATCAGTTGTCGTAATAATTAGCATGATCGGGGGCGCTTCTCTGCAGCCCCCATCACTGCTGGGGTTGAGTCATCTTGACGTCTGCTTTACGGGCGGTTAAGGTGCCTCTTGTGCGCCAGAAGTGCATATAAACGATAACATTGACCTGTAGACTTGATTATCATGGACAAATTCGACGCTAATCGCCGCAAACTGCTGGCGCTTGGTGGCGTTGCACTCGGTGCCGCCATCCTGCCGACCCCGGCGTTTGCAACACTCTCTACCCCACGCCCGCGTATTTTGACACTCAATAATCTCCATACCGGAGAGTCAATCAAAGCGGAGTTTTTCGATGGCAGAGGCTATATTCAGGAAGAATTGGCAAAACTTAACCATTTTTTCCGCGATTACCGCGCGAACAAAATAAAGTCCATCGACCCAGGATTATTCGACCAGTTGTATCGCCTGCAAGGGTTGTTAGGCACCCGCAAACCGGTGCAACTCATTTCCGGTTATCGTTCCATTGATACCAACAATGAACTACGCGCCCGCAGCCGTGGAGTAGCGAAGAAAAGCTATCACACTAAAGGCCAGGCGATGGATTTCCACATTGAAGGTATCGCGTTAAGCAATATTCGCAAAGCCGCGTTATCTATGCGTGCAGGTGGTGTAGGATATTACCCACGTAGTAACTTTGTGCATATTGATACCGGGCCAGCACGGCACTGGTAGTAATCGCTTAACGAAACAGGGGCAGTATGAACTATCGTATTATTCCGGTCACCGCATTCTCCCAGAACTGTTCATTGATCTGGTGTGAACAAACCCGTCTGGCCGCACTGGTCGATCCTGGCGGCGATGCGGAAAAAATCAAACAGGAAGTTGATGCCAGCGGCCTGACACTGATGCAGATCCTGCTGACTCATGGCCATCTGGACCACGTTGGCGCAGCGGCGGAACTGGCGCAACATTACGGCGTGCCGGTTTTTGGCCCGGAAAAAGAAGATGAGTTCTGGCTGCAAGGCTTGCCTGCGCAAAGTCGTATGTTTGGTCTGGAAGAGTGCCAGCCGCTGACGCCAGATCGTTGGCTGAACGAAGGCGATACCATCAGCATAGGGAATGTGACTTTACAGGTGTTACATTGCCCTGGGCATACGCCGGGTCATGTCGTGTTTTTTGATGAGCGGGCAAGGCTGCTGATTTCTGGCGATGTTATTTTCAAAGGCGGAGTAGGGCGCAGTGATTTCCCGCGTGGCGATCATAATCAACTGATTTCTTCAATCAAAGATAAATTGCTGCCACTGGGGGATGATGTGACATTTATTCCGGGTCACGGACCATTATCCACACTTGGTTATGAGCGCCTGCATAATCCCTTCCTGCAAGACGAAATGCCCGTCTGGTAAAGGCGCATAAAAAAGCCCGCTTTTCAGCGGGCTTCATTGTTTTTAACGCTTACAGCACTGCCACAATCGCTTCGCACAGCGGAGCCATATTATCTGGTGTCATCCCGGCCACGTTTACGCGACCAGAAGCAACAGCATACACGCCAAACTCTTCGCGCAGACGCAGCACTTGTTCTTTTGTCAGGCCACTGAAGGAGAACATGCCGTTCTGTTTGATGATAAAGCTGAAGTCGCGGTTTGCGCCTTTTTCCTGCAGCGTATTGACGAACAACTGACGCATACGCTGAATACGCTGGCGCATATCAGTCAGCTCTTGTTCCCAAATCGCACGTAACGCATCGTTGCTCAGGATGGTGGCAACAACAGAAGCGCCGTGTGCTGGTGGGTTAGAGTAGTTAGCGCGAATCGCCGCTTTCATTTGGCTGAATGCGCGATCAACGGTCTCACTGTCAGCAGCAACCAGAGTACAAGCGCCAACACGCTCGTTGTACAGGCCAAAGTTTTTAGAGTAGGAACTGGCAACAATCAGCTCTTTATGCATAGCCGCGAAAGCGCGCAGTCCTTCAGCATCTTCTTCCAGACCACGGGCAAACCCCTGGTAAGCGAAGTCAAACAGCGGTAACCAGCCTTTCTCAACGGAAAGTTGTGCCAGTGTCTGCCATTGTTCCAGCGTAGGGTCGATACCGGTTGGGTTATGGCAGCAGCCATGGAACAGCACTACGTCGCCAGCCTGAGCTTCGTTCAGGCTATTAATCAGTGCATCGAAGTCAAGGGTGTGATTTTCCGCATCATAATAAGCGTATTCACGAACTTCCAGACCTGCAGAGTTAAAGACGCTCTTATGGTTCGGCCAGCTTGGGTTGCTCACCCACACACGCTTAACGCTGGTATTTTTTGCCAGGAAATCGGCAGCCACGCGTAGTGCGCCAGTGCCACCCGGAGTCTGTGCCGTGCGAGCACGTTTGTCATTGATCAGGGCGCTACCTTTACCAAACAGCAGTTCCTGAGTGCAGCGACCAAATTCAGGGATGCCGTCAATGCCGAGGTAATTTTTGGTGGTTTCATTTTCGAGCAGATACTGTTCAGCCTTTTTCACGCTGGTCAGTACCGGGGTTTTGCCCGTCTCATCTTTATAGACACCAATCCCGAGGTTAATTTTGCCGGGACGTTCATCGGCACGAAACAGATCGGCCAGGCCCAGAATCGGGTCGGCAGGAGCGGCGGTAATGTTCTCAAACATGACGAGGTTCCATTATGGTTACAGAAGGGAAGTCCGCTATCAGGGTAACGGGAGATTTACAAAATTCCAACTATTACTGATGAAAACGCAGGCTGTTTTTGCAAGACGTGAGATTGCTCTGGAAGGCATAAAAAAAACAGGACCAAAGTCCTGTTTTTTCGGCATTTAACAAAGAGGTGTGCTATTAGAACTGGTAAACGATACCCACAGCAACGGTGTCGTCTGAACCTACGCCCAGTTTGTTGTCAGAATCGATCTGGTTGATGATGTAGTCAACATAGGTGGACATGTTTTTGTTGAAGTAGTAGGTTGCGCCCACTTCAAAGTAGTTCACCAGATCAACATCACCGATACCCTCTACGTCTTTCGCTTTAGATTTGGTGTAAGCGATGGACGGACGCAGACCGAAATCGAACTGGTATTGCGCAACTAACAGAACATCTTGCGTTTTGTTGGCGAAGCCGCTGATGTTTGTAAATTTATTAGTGATCGGCGTAGCGTTACGGGTTTCACCGTAGTTCGCTGCCAGGTAGATGTTGTTCGCGTCATACTTCAGACCAGTAGCCCACTGTTCAGCTTTTTTACCGTTGCCAAGAGGTTGAGCTTCTTGCAGGTTGGTACGGTCAGCGGCGCCATATGCACCAACGATACCAAAGCCTTCGTATTCGTAGCTGATAGAACCGCCAACACCGTCGCCGTTAGAGCGGCGTGCAGTGTCACGCTCGTTTTTACCCAGGTACTGAACAGCGAAGTTCAGGCCATCAACCAGACCAAAGAAGTTGGAGTTACGATAGGTAGCAACGCCGCCAACACGACCAACGAAGAAGTCATCGCTGTATGCAGTATCACCACCAAATTCTGGCAGCATATCGGTGTAACCCAGTGCATCATAAACCACACCGTAGTTACGGCCGTAATCGAAAGAACCAACGTCAGCGTATTTAAGACCCGCGAATGCCAGACGCGTTTTGTTACCAGTTTGAGCGTCAGCGCCTTCAGAGTTGTTACCCTGGAAGTTATATTCCCACTGACCATAACCGGTCAGATCGGAATTGATTTGAGTTTCCCCTTTAAAACCAAGACGGGCATAGGTCATGTCGCCATTGCCACCGTAACTGTTTTCACCGTTACCCTTGGAGAAATAATGCAGACCGACAGCTTTACCGTACAGATCTACTTTGTTGCCATCTTTGTTATAAATTTCTGCAGCGTTTGCAGTACCTGCTACTAACAGAGCAGGGACGATCACTGCCAGAATATTGCGCTTCATCATTATTTATTACCCTCATGGTTTTTTTATGACACCTGCCACTGCCGTCAATAAGTTCTGTCAATAAAAATTTACGGAACTATTGATGAGAGTTTGGTGTCTTTATGTGTCTGCAGGCATCTTTCCATTCAAACTAACGTTTCGCTACCGTGAAAGTGCTACAAATATAAAGATATAGTTTCAAAAAGAAAAAATATGTAACTAAAAGTAAAATTTAAGGAACTTTGTGAACGCCGTCATATTTCCATTGAATCATGATGATATTTACAGCAATTTTTATCTATTTATATGATTTCCTTATATTTAAATTAACTAAAAGGAAATTTTGTTTCTGATGGAAACTTTATCGACCTGGCAATAAATCCTCGTTCAGACATCCAGAACGCCAAAAAATAGTATGAAAATTGTGCTATCAGCTAAGAAAAAACTAATCCGCAATAAGAATGCGGATTATTTTTTGTGCGCAAATGTTGCAGTGTAATATTCCGTAACAGGATGATCGTTATGGCGGGGTTGCAAATAGATTGCTTGACTTAACAAACAGATAACTTGACAGAAAGGATAAAAAAAGAGCCAGCGGGCGCTGGCTCTTGAAGACGCTAAATTAGAAGCTGGCGTTACGCGGAGTACGTGGGAACGGAATCACATCACGCACGTTTTGCACGCCAGTTACGTAAGCAATCAGGCGTTCAAAACCAAGACCGAAACCGGAATGCGGAACAGTACCGTAGCGACGCAGATCGCGATACCACCAGTAATCTTCTTTATTCAGGCCCATTTCCAGCATACGCTCGTCCAGCACGTCCAGACGCTCTTCACGCTGAGAACCACCAATGATTTCACCGATGCCCGGAGCCAGAACATCCATAGCCGCAACGGTTTTACCGTCTTCGTTAAGGCGCATATAGAACGCTTTAATATCTTTCGGATAGTTTTTAACCACTACCGGTGCTTTAAAGTGTTCTTCTGCCAGATAACGCTCATGCTCAGAAGAGAGATCGACGCCCCAGTAAACCGGGTTTTCAAACTTCCTGCCGCAGTTTTCGAGAATGGTCACTGCGTCGGTGTAATCCACCTGCGCGAAATCGGCCTCAATAAAGCGTTCCAGACGTGAAACGGCATCTTTATCTACGCGTTCAGCGAAGAATTTCATGTCGTCAGCGCGTTCTTCGAGAACCGCTTTGAAGACATATTTCAGCATGGCTTCAGCCAGACCCGCGATATCGTTCAGGTTAGCAAACGCCACTTCCGGCTCCAGCATCCAGAATTCCGCCAGGTGACGGCTGGTGTTGGAGTTTTCAGCACGGAAAGTCGGGCCGAAGGTATAAATTTTGGACAATGCGCAAGCGTAGGTTTCGCCATTCAACTGGCCAGATACGGTCAGGAAAGACTCTTTACCAAAGAAGTCTTTGTCGAAATCCACTTTGCCCTGATCGTTACGCGGCAGGTTTTCCAGATCCAGCGTAGAAACGCGGAACATTTCGCCAGCCCCTTCGGTATCAGACGCAGTAATCAGTGGCGTTGAAACCCAGAAGAATCCCTGCTCGTTAAAGAAGCGATGCAGCGCCTGCGCCAGCGTATGGCGAACGCGCGCGACGGCACCAATCAGGTTTGTGCGCGGACGCAGGTGAGCGACTTCACGCAGATACTCAATGCTGTGGCGTTTTGCCGCCATCGGGTAAGTGTCTGGATCTTCAACCCAACCAGCAACTTCAACCTTGCTGGCCTGAATTTCAAATTGTTGCCCCTGGCCTGGCGACGCCACGACTTTACCCGTCACAATGACCGAGCAACCGGTGGTCAGACGCAGAACGTCTTCATTGTAATTGGGCAGAGAATTATTGATGACAGCCTGTACAGGATCAAAGCAGGAACCGTCATAAACGGCGAGGAAGGAGATGCCAGCTTTTGAATCTCGGCGGGTACGTACCCATCCGCGCACGGTGACTTCGCTGTCAACGGCTACGCGGCCCTGGAGTACGTCGGCTACAGGCACAACGCTCATAATATTCTCTCTGTTAATAGTCGGAAAAAATAAACACTTGTCCACCCTTCAATGGGGGGATACCTATGTTACCTGGCATCTGCAATCAGACAAGCAGAATTCGCAAATGCAGCGAAAGATTTCGGAATTAAAGGTAAAAAAAGGGAGCCGATTAGCTCCCTGATGATATTAACTGGCTTTTTTAATATGCGGAAGGTCGAACGCTTTGCGCAGCGCCCGAACAAACGCTTTATCGTGGCAGATAGTTTTGCCAGGGCTGTCAGAAAGTTTCGCCACCGGTTTACCGTTACACTCAACCAACTTAATGACAATATTCAGGGGTTTTACCTGGGGGATATCGCAGGTCAGGCGAGTCCCAATACCAAAACTTAATTGCACGCGGGAAGAGAAATGGCGGTATAGCTCAACCGCTTTGCGTAAATCTAGATTGTCAGAGAAAACCAGCGTTTTACTCTGTGGATCAATTCCCAGCTTCTCATAATGTGCAATGGCTTTTTCGCCCCATTCAACCGGGTCGCCGGAGTCATGACGCAAGCCCTGATAGCGGCTGGCAAATTCTACGCCGAAATCTCGCAGGAAAGCATCCATGGTAATACAGTCGGTTAACGCAATGCCAAGTTGGTCGGGATATTCTTCCAGCCAGGCTGCAAGTGCAGCTCGCTGGCTGTTGGCAAGATCCGGACTGATTTGCTGATGCGCCTGGAACCATTCGTGTGCTTGTGTTCCCATTGGCGTGAGGGAAAGCCGACGCGCCAGATCGTAGTTGCTGGTGCCTACGAACCAGGATTCCTGTTGCAGGCGTTTCACGATGGTTTCTTGTACTTCACGAGAAAAACGTCGGCGGGTGCCAAAATCCATCAGATGGAAGCGCGACATATCAAGACCGGCGGTTAATGCCGAGAAGTCGGCTAATTTGCTTTCCAGCGTGTCGAGGGCTTGCGCAACGTCGGCCTGCGGTGAGCGATAGCGATGTACCATTTCACTGATAACCGCCAGCAAAGGAACTTCCCAGAGGATGACTTCACGCCACGGGCCGCTTAAACGAATATCCAGCTTGCCATTATCGTTGGACACGGTGACTTGTTCCGGGTTAAAGCGGAACTCGCGTAGCCAGTTAAGATAGTCGGCTTTAAAGAAAGGCAGGGCTGAGAGCCATTGATATTCATCATCCTGCAGGCGCAGGTGCTGCATCGCCTGAACCTGTTCACGAATAGCATCGGCATAAATACCCAGCAGATCGTCACCTCGGCAACGAAACTCCGCCGCGACATGCACATCGTAATAGTGATGAAACACGGCTTGCTGCATATGCAACTTATAAGCATCTGTATCCAGCAACGAGTGCAGAACAGGAGAAGCGAATTGTGTCATAGGTGCGCAGTAGCGTCCTCGTACAGGAGCGTTTAGTACAATAAACATCTTCAGGAACTGCTGGAGTATACCTTGTTTCGTAATTTATTGAACCCCGATCACACCATATGTCACCTTTCTGGTCGATGGTATTGCGCTGCGTATGTTATAAAAATGTAGCAATAAAGGCGTTTGTACCTGAAAAGATGAAGATTCTGCATAGCGCGATTTACGCAACAGGAATAGACTGAACACCAGACTCTATAAAAGATGCTAAAGGTTATTTATGACTCAACAGCCACAAGCCAAATACCGTCACGATTATCGTGCGCCGGATTACCAGATTACTGATATTGACTTGACCTTTGACCTGGACGCGCAAAAGACGGTCGTTACCGCGGTCAGCCAGGCTGTCCGTCATGGTGCATCAGATGCTCCGCTTCGTCTTGATGGCGAAGATCTTAAACTGGTTTCTGTTCATATTAATGATGAGCCGTGGACCGCCTGGAAAGAAGAAGAGGGCGCACTGGTCATCAGTAATTTGCCGGAGCGTTTTACGCTCAAGATTGTTAATGAAATAAGCCCGGCGGCGAATACTGCGCTGGAAGGGCTTTATCAGTCAGGCGATGCGCTTTGCACCCAGTGTGAAGCCGAAGGTTTCCGCCATATTACGTATTATCTCGACCGCCCGGACGTGCTGGCGCGTTTTACCACCAAAATTATTGCCGATAAAACCAAATACCCGTTCCTGCTTTCCAACGGTAACCGCGTTGCGCAAGGCGAACTGGAAAATGGACGCCACTGGGTACAATGGCAGGACCCGTTCCCGAAACCGTGCTACCTGTTTGCGCTGGTGGCAGGTGACTTTGATGTACTGCGCGACACCTTCACCACGCGTTCTGGTCGCGAAGTAGCGCTGGAGCTGTATGTTGATCGTGGTAATCTCGACCGTGCACCGTGGGCGATGACCTCGCTGAAAAATTCCATGAAGTGGGATGAAGAACGCTTCGGTCTGGAGTATGACCTCGACATCTATATGATCGTCGCGGTGGATTTCTTCAATATGGGCGCAATGGAGAATAAAGGTCTTAACATCTTTAACTCTAAGTATGTACTGGCGCGCACCGATACCGCGACCGATAAAGATTATCTCGATATTGAGCGCGTTATTGGTCACGAATATTTCCACAACTGGACCGGTAACCGTGTGACCTGCCGCGACTGGTTCCAGCTCAGCCTGAAAGAAGGTTTAACCGTCTTCCGCGATCAGGAGTTCAGCTCTGATCTTGGTTCCCGCGCAGTAAACCGTATCAACAACGTGCGCACCATGCGCGGATTGCAGTTTGCGGAAGACGCCAGCCCGATGGCGCACCCGATCCGCCCGGATATGGTTATTGAAATGAACAACTTCTACACCCTGACCGTTTATGAGAAGGGCGCGGAAGTGATTCGCATGATCCACACTCTGCTGGGCGAAGAAAACTTCCAGAAAGGGATGCAGCTCTATTTTGAGCGCCATGATGGCAGCGCGGCAACCTGCGACGACTTTGTTCAGGCGATGGAAGATGCGTCGAATGTCGATCTCTCCCATTTCCGCCGTTGGTACAGCCAGTCTGGTACGCCGGTTGTGACCGTCAAAGACGACTATAATCCGGAAACCGAGCAGTACACCCTGACCATCAGCCAGCGCACGCCTGCTACGCCGGATCAGGCAGAAAAACAGCCGCTGCATATTCCGTTTGCCATCGAACTGTATGACAACGAAGGCAAAGTGATCCCGTTGCAGAAAGGCGGTCACCCGGTGAATTCGGTGCTGAACGTCACCCAGGCGGAACAGACCTTTGTCTTTGATAATGTCTACTTCCAGCCGGTGCCCGCACTGCTGTGCGAATTCTCTGCGCCAGTGAAACTGGAATATAAGTGGAGCGATCAGCAACTGACCTTCCTGATGCGTCATGCGCGTAATGATTTCTCCCGCTGGGATGCGGCGCAAAGCCTGCTGGCAACCTACATCAAGCTCAACGTCGCCCGTCATCAGCAAGGGCAGCCGCTGTCTCTGCCGGTGCATGTGGCTGACGCTTTCCGCGCGGTGCTGCTGGATGAGAAGATTGACCCGGCGCTGGCGGCAGAAATTCTGACGCTGCCTTCCGTCAATGAAATGGCAGAACTGTTCGATATCATCGATCCGATTGCTATTGCCGAAGTGCGTGAAGCACTCACCCGTACTCTGGCGACTGAACTGGCGGATGAGCTGCTGGCTATTTACAACGCGAATTACCAGAGCGAGTATCGCGTTGAGCATGAAGATATTGCAAAACGTACTCTGCGAAATGCCTGCCTGCGCTTCCTCGCTTTTGGTGAAACGCATCTGGCTGACGTGCTGGTAAGCAAGCAGTTCCATGAAGCAAACAATATGACCGATGCGCTGGCCGCGCTTTCTGCGGCGGTTGCTGCACAGCTGCCATGCCGTGACGCGCTGATGCAGGAGTACGACGACAAGTGGCATCAGGATGGTCTGGTGATGGATAAATGGTTTATCCTGCAAGCCACCAGCCCGGCGGCGAATGTGCTGGAGACGGTGCGTGGTCTGTTGCAGCATCGCTCATTTACCATGAGCAACCCGAACCGCATTCGTTCGTTGATTGGCGCGTTTGCGGGCAGCAACCCGGCAGCGTTCCATGCCGAAGATGGCAGCGGTTATCAGTTCCTGGTGGAAATGCTTACCGACCTCAACAGCCGTAACCCGCAGGTGGCATCGCGCCTGATTGAGCCGCTGATTCGCCTGAAACGTTACGATGCCAAACGTCAGGAGAAAATGCGCGCGGCGCTGGAGCAGTTGAAAGGGCTGGAAAATCTCTCAGGCGATCTGTACGAGAAGATAACTAAAGCACTGGCTTGATACTTTTGAGCCCAAATGCCGGATGCGACGCTTGACGCGTCTTATCAGGCCTACAAGTCCGTTGAAAATGCTGGTTTTGTAGGCTGGATAAGGCGTTCACGCCGCATCCGGCAGCCGTGCCCAAATGCCTGATGCGACGCTTGACGCGTCTTATCAGGCCTACAATCCGTTGAAACCGCTGGTTTTGTGCGCCACATCCGGCATATTAACCATGACGCCGAATCGGTTGTTCAGAGTGCCCACGCTGCATCACCCGTTGCAACACTTCCGCTTCCAGCTCCGCTAATCTCACCGACCCTAACCGGCGCGGACGGGGGATATCCACCGTCAAATCCAGACCAATTTTTCCCTCTTCAATTAACAGCACCCGGTCAGCCATCGCCACCGCTTCGCTCACATCATGCGTCACCAACAGTACGGTAAAGCCGTGCTCCTGCCAAAGTGACACAATCAAATCCTGCATCTCGAGCCGAGTCAGGGCGTCCAGCGCCCCGAGCGGTTCATCAAGCAATAATAAACCCGGTCGATGAATCAACGCTCTTGCCAGCGCCACACGCTGTTTCTGCCCGCCAGAAAGTGCGGCAGGCCATTCCCGCGCGCGATTCTCCAGCCCTACCGCTGCCAGCGCCCGACGCGCGGCATCGCGCCACTGACCTTTAAGGCCTAACCCAACGTTATCAATCACCGATTTCCACGGTAGCAGACGCGCATCCTGAAACATCATTCGCGTGTCTTCCTGAATCTCAGCCAGCGGTGTGGTACCCGCTAACACATCGCCTGCGGTTGGCGTTTCCAGACCTGCCAGCAGGCGCAGCAGGGTACTTTTGCCACCACCGCTGCGGCCCACCACCGCCACAAACTGACCTGCCGGAATATGTAAATCCAGTTGGTTCAGGACGATATTTTCCGCGTAATGTTTGCTTACTGCATTGAGTAACAAGGGTGTGCCCTGGTTCAGACGAGCAGTATTCATACCGTGGCCTCCTTCAAATGATAAGCCGGATTCCAGCGCAGCCAGAGGCGCTCTAACAGCTGCGCGCTGACGTCAGCAAGTTTGCCGAGCAGGGCGTAGAGAATAATGGCGACTACCACCACATCCGTTTGCAAAAACTCCCGCGCATTCATCGCCAGATAACCAATGCCGGAATTGGCAGAAATGGTTTCGGCAACAATCAGCGTCAGCCACATCAGGCCCAACGCAAAACGTACGCCGACCATAATTGAGGGCAGGGCACCAGGCAGGATCACATGGATAAACAGCGGTATGCCGGATAATCCATAGCTACGCGCCATTTCCACCAGACCGCGATCGATATTACGGATGCCGTGCCAGGTGTTGATATAAATGGGGAATAGTGTGCCGAGCGCCACCAGAAAGATTTTCGCGGATTCATCAATGCCAAACCACAAAATCACCAGTGGGATCAGCGCCAGATGCGGCACGTTGCGCAACATTTGAATTGAGGTATCCAGCAGCCGTTCTCCCCAGCGCGACAGCCCGCTAATCAGTCCCAGAATCAAGCCCAGCGATCCGCCAATTGAAAAACCAATCAGCGCCCGCCAGGAGCTGATCGCCAGATGTTGCCACAATTCGCCGCTGGCTGAGAGCGACCAGAACGCCGTCACCACCCCTTCCGGTGAGGGCAAAATACGCGTCGACAACCAGCCAACCGAGGAGGCCAGTTGCCACACCGCCACGATGCCCACCGGTAAAAACCAGGGGGCAACGCGCAATAACCACTTTTTCACTGGCGTTGCCATCATTTTGTTCCTTAGCTTTGCGCGACGTTACGGGGGATAAAATCATTCGCCACCGCTTCGCCTTGCGGATTCAGCGGTTGTGGCTGGGGAATTTCCGGAATGGCAATATCCAGATGTGGGAACAACAACTCGCCGACCCGATACGCTTCTTCCAGATGCGGATAACCAGAAAGCACAAAGCTGTCGATGCCAAGCGCAGCGTATTCGTTGATTCGCGCGGCGACCGTCGGACCATCGCCCACCAACGCCGTCCCGGCACCGCCGCGCACTAAGCCAACGCCCGCCCATAAATTGGGGCTGATCTCCAGATTGTCGCGCTTGCCGTTATGTAGCGCCGCCATTCGCTGTTGCCCCACGGAATCCGTGCGGGCAAACGCGGCTTGTGCTTTAGCGATGGTCTCATCATCAAGATGGGAGATTAAGCGCTCAGCGGCCTGCCACGCTTCGTCGTTAGTTTCGCGGACAATCACATGCAGGCGAATACCGAAACGAATTTTGCGTCCATGTGCGGCAGCTTTCGCCCGCACTTGCGCGATCTTCTCTTTTACCAGTTCAGGCGGTTCGCCCCAGGTGAGATAAAGATCAACCTGTTCAGCGGCCAGATCCTGGGCAGCATCTGACGATCCGCCAAAGTAAAGCGGAGGATAAGGCTGTTGAATCGGCGGGAAGAGCAGTTTTGCTCCACGTACATGAATATGTTTACCGTTAAAATCGACGGTTTCGCCCTGCAATAAGCGCCGCCAGACCTGTGTAAATTCAGACGAGGCTTCGTAACGCTCGCTATGATCAAGGAATACGCCGTCGCCTGCCAGCTCTTGCGGATCGCTGCCTGTGACCAGATTAAACAACGCGCGTCCGTTAGAGAGACGATCCAGCGTGGCGGCCTGGCGGGCGGCAACGGTAGGCGATGTCACACTGGGGCGCAGGGCAACAAGAAACTTCAACCGTTGCGTCACAGGGATCATCGACGCTGCCACCAGCCACGCATCTTCACACGATCGCCCCGTCGGGATCAGCACACCGGTATAGCCCAGACGATCCGCCGCTTGCGCAATTTGTTGCAGATAACCGTGATCAACCGGACGTGAACCTTCTTCCGTTCCCAGATAATGCCCGTCACCGTGGGTCGGTAAAAACCAGAACATATTCAGACTCATAATTGTTTTCCTTCCAGTTGAGTGGGCTGCCAGATGCGCTGGCGAATATCGACTTTTTTCGGCACCAGACGGTTTTCATAAAACAGATCTGCCGTTTGCTGCTGTAAGACGGCAACCTCGGCGTTAACCGGTTTGATGGTGGTAGGGGGGCGATGATCTAAATAAGAGGCAATCACCGGCGTTGGTAAGCCCATCGTTTTTGCCAGTAAAGCGATGCTTTGCTCGCGCTGGCTGCGGGTTAACGCATCGGCCTCACTAAAGGTTGCCAGTACACCCTGAATAAATGCGCCGTTTTTTTCTGCATACGGACGGGCAGCCAGATAAAACGATCCAGTTTGATTGAGATCGGTGCCGTCTTTTAGCACCCGCACGCCGCCCTGTAATAACGCGGCGGAATAGTAGGGATCCCAGATAGCCCAGGCGTCGACGTTACCTTGCTGGAACGCGGCGCGGGCATCGGCGGGCGTCAGGTAAGTGGGCTGGATATCCGTGAATTTAAGCCCGGCCTGGCGAAGGGCTCGCAGTAAAAGGTTGTGTGAACTGGAACCTTTCTGAAAAGCAACTTTGTGACCTTTAAGATCGGCTACGGTTTTGATCGGGCTGTTATCTGCCACCAGAATCACTTCGGCTTTGGGCTTCGGCGGCTCGACGCCCACGTACACCAAATCAGCCCCGGCGGCCTGAGCAAAGATTGGTGGAATATCCCCGGTACTGCCGAGATCAATACTGCCAACGTTCAACGCCTCCAACATTTGCGGACCCGCGGGAAACTCCACCCACGAGATTTTTGTTTGCGGATAGCGTTTTTCCAGCATTTGGTAATTTTTCGCCAGTACCGAACTGATATTGCTTTTCTGATAGCCAATCCTTAACGCTTCTGGCGAAGATTCCGCGGCAACTGCGAGTGTCGAGACGCTAAGCAATCCCGCAAGCGCCAGTTTAATGATGTTACGCATGGGCATTACCTCGCAGAGAAAGAAGGTCAGGAACCTGAACATCACGGCGGTGAAGTGCCTGCCAGAAAGTTTCTAGCGCGGTATCAAGACGGGTTTGCAGATTTGGCGTGAACTGGGGTTTGTGGTGGTAATCAATTACTTGTGAGTCATCGGCAAACACGCCGTGCAGGATCTCCTGGGCTTTCAGTGCGCTTAAAACCGGTTTAAGGGCGTAATCGACTGCCAGCAGATGGGCCACCGTGCCGCCCGTTGCCAGCGGCAGCACCACTTTGCCTTGCAAAGCGCGTTCAGGCAGCAGGTCGAGCAGGGTTTTCAGCGCTCCGGAATAGGCGGCTTTATACACTGGCGTGGCGACAATCAACCCATCGGCCTGTTGCAATTGTTCGGTGAAGGTTTTTAGCGCCGGACTATCGAAACGGGCATAGAGCAGATCTTCCGGGGCGAAGTTTTGCAGATTCCAGTGATAAACCTCTACATCCAGGCCATTCAGTTTTTCCCGCGCATATTCCAGCAAGGAGCTGGAGCGAGAAGGAAAGCGAGGACTACCCGCCAGGGTGATGACACGCATACTCTCTCCTTATAACCAATTGTTCTTGTTTTGTTAACATTGATAACAATTCGGTCAGTCTGACAGAGGTGGCCCGCGAGTCGAAATGATTTATCTGAGGAAGAAAAGCCAAAAAAAGCATAAAAAAAGCGCAATAAGAAAACGTTTGCTATTTTTTGCCACAGGTCAATTCCCTTTTAGTCCGAACTCGCACATAATACGCCCCCGGTTTGCACACCGGGAATCCAGGAGAGTTCATGTACTACCCCTTCGTTCGTAAAGCCCTTTTCCAGCTCGATCCAGAGCGCGCTCATGAGTTTACTTTTCAGCAATTACGCCGTATTACAGGAACGCCGTTTGAAGCACTGGTGCGGCAGAAAGTGCCTGCGAAACCTGTTAACTGCATGGGCCTGACGTTTAAAAATCCGCTTGGTCTGGCAGCCGGTCTTGATAAAGACGGGGAGTGCATTGACGCGTTAGGCGCGATGGGGTTTGGATCTATCGAGATCGGTACCGTCACGCCACGTCCACAGCCAGGTAATGACAAGCCGCGTCTCTTTCGTCTGGTAGATGCCGAAGGTTTGATCAACCGTATGGGCTTTAATAATCTTGGCGTTGATAACCTCGTAGAGAACGTAAAAAAAGCCCATTATGATGGCGTCCTGGGTATTAACATCGGCAAAAATAAAGATACGCCGGTGGAGCAGGGTAAAGATGACTATCTGATTTGTATGGAAAAAATCTATGCTTATGCGGGATATATCGCCATCAATATTTCATCGCCGAATACCCCAGGATTACGCACAATGCAATATGGCGAAGCGCTGGATGATCTCTTAACCGCGATTAAAAATAAGCAAAATGATTTGCAAGCGATGCACCATAAATATGTGCCGATCGCAGTGAAGATCGCGCCGGATCTTTCTGAAGAAGAATTGATCCAGGTTGCCGATAGTTTAGTTCGCCATAATATTGATGGCGTTATTGCAACCAATACCACGCTCGATCGTTCTCTGGTTCAGGGAATGAAAAATTGTGATCAAACCGGTGGCTTAAGTGGTCGTCCGCTTCAGTTAAAAAGCACAGAAATTATTCGCCGCTTGTCACAGGAATTAAACGGTCGCTTACCGATCATCGGTGTTGGCGGCATTGACTCGGTTATCGCTGCGCGTGAAAAGATTGCTGCGGGGGCCTCACTGGTGCAAATTTATTCTGGTTTTATTTTTAAAGGTCCGCCGCTGATTAAAGAAATCGTTACCCATATCTAATTATTTCTTCGAATTCCTCTTTATAAGATAATCAGGGCTTTATTTTAAGCCCTGGTTGTTTTATATTCATCGCTGTTGCTTATTTAGACATTTTGTACTTTTATTGTTGAGGTTATTAAGCGAAGCGACAATGGATTGTGTTGCTGCGGTTTTATAGGGTAGGGGAGAGGCAAATGCGAATTAAACCAGACGATAACTGGCGTTGGTATTACGATGAAGAGCACGATCGAATGATGCTCGATTTAGCCAATGGTATGCTATTTCGCTCACGTTTTGCGCGCAAAATGTTGACTCCAGATGCCTTTTCTCCCGCAGACTTTTGCGTTGACGACGCCGCGCTCTATTTCTCATTTGAAGAAAAATGCCGCGATTTTAATTTATCTAAAGAACAAAAAGCCGAACTGGTGCTTAATGCGCTGGTAGCAATTCGTTATCTCAAACCGCAAATGCCGAAAAGCTGGCATTTTGTTTCCCATGGTGAAATGTGGGTGCCCATGCCGGGCGATGCGGCCTGCGTTTGGTTGAGCGACACTCACGAGCAAGTCAATTTGCTGGTCGTTGAATCTGGCGAAAATGCTGCACTGTGCCTGTTGGCGCAACCCTGCGTTGTTATTGCGGGTCGCGCGATGCAGTTGGGGGACGCCATCAAAATCATGAATGACAGGCTGAAACCGCAGGTTAATGTTGACAGTTTCAGCCTCGAACAGGCAGTTTAACGCGCTAGTTTAAGCGCAGTCTTCGGCACACAACTACAGCAAAGAATGGTACCATCATTGCTGATTGCCGATTTTTTGAGCGGTGTGACTTCGCCTTCTAAAAGCTGAACACGGCAGCTTCCACAAATGCCCGCGCGGCAAGAATAAGGGATACGAATTCCCCGATTTTCTAATTGCTCCAGCAGAACCTGTTGGTTATTTCCACGAAATGCCTGCCCTTGCCAGTCAATATCTACATTTGCGTCCGGTTGCTGTGCGGCGTCGACGGTATCGTCCACGGCAGCTGCGCCGTAAACTTTCGCCGGAGCCGTTGCAAGAATTTCCACCTCGTCGCCAACGCGAATCACGCCACTATTACGGGCAATTAAATTCTGACCAAAATCGACATCGCCGTTATCCTGGGCTGTTCGGAAAGATTGCAATGTTTTTAATGGTTCACCTGCCGGATGCTTTTGTCCTTTTTCCGGACTGACGGTGGTGAAAATACAGCGGCTGCAAGGCTTAACCACATCAAACACCACATCACCAATACGAATCACTTTCCAGCTATCTTCTTCCCAGGCTGACGCGCCGGAAACCACCAGATTGGGGCGGAATTGCTCCATTTTTACACTGGCCGGACAACGTTGTTGGAGATCACGTAACGAGGCTTCGTTAGCAAGAAGGTAAGGATAGCCATCAGCAAATGACAGAGGTACAGTGTTGTGGCGTTTCACGCGCCGGGTCATTTGTGGCCCCACCCAGCGCAATTGCACTTCGCGGGAGAAAAATCCACTTAACCATTTGTTGATCGCGTCTGGCGCAATTCGCGCGGTAAAATGTGTGCCCCAAACTTCGGTTGGTGCGTCTTGTGTGGCGAAATCAGCAAAACGAACATATGCGCTACTGCCATCTGGTGCGGTGAGATGCAAGCCATCATGCACAGGTGAAGGAGTAAACCGTACCATCTGGGGAAACTGGCGAGCGGTAATAAACGTACCGTCAGGTTCCGTGATCATAAAGATGCGATCGAAGGCCAGACCACTGACATCTGCCAGAGCATGTGTAAGACCAATGCCGCGCATCGATTTAACAGGATGAATAAAAAGCCGGGTTAATGTCGCCACGGTGCGGTCCTCAAATGAAAATAAGCCCTCAACTTTATGACATGACGCGCTTATTAGCTATAATGCGCAACAATTTTCTTAGAGTAAAAGTGACGATATGAATTCTCTGTTTGCCAGTACGGCCCGTGGGCTGGAAGAGCTGTTAAAAACTGAACTGGAAAACCTGGGGGCCGTTGAATGCCAGGTGGTTCAGGGTGGGGTCCATTTTAAGGGCGACACACGGCTTGTTTACCAGAGCCTGATGTGGAGCCGCCTGGCCTCGCGTATTATGTTGCCGCTGGGCGAGTGTAAGGTTTACAGTGATTTAGACCTCTATCTCGGCGTTCAGGCGATCAACTGGACAGAGATGTTTAATCCTGGCGCGACCTTCGCTGTCCATTTCAGTGGTTTAAATGACACCATTCGCAACAGCCAGTACGGCGCGATGAAAGTGAAAGACGCGATCGTCGATGCTTTCACGCGGAAAAATTTGCCGCGTCCAAATGTTGATCGCGATGCGCCGGATATCCGCGTTAACGTCTGGCTGCATAAAGAAACTGCCAGTATCGCCCTTGATCTCAGTGGTGATGGTTTACATCTGCGTGGCTATCGCGATCGTGCTGGTATTGCGCCGATCAAAGAAACCCTGGCAGCCGCGATTGTGATGCGATCCGGCTGGCAGCCGGGAACACCGCTGCTCGATCCAATGTGTGGTTCTGGTACGTTGCTGATTGAAGCTGCGATGCTGGCGACCGATCGCGCACCAGGTTTGCACCGTGGGCGTTGGGGCTTTAGCGGCTGGGCGCAGCATGATGAAGCTATCTGGCAGGAAGTGAAAGCGGAAGCGCAAACTCGCGCCCGTAAAGGCCTGGCTGAGTATAGCTCTCATTTTTACGGTTCGGACAGCGACGCACGGGTGATTCAACGTGCGCGCACTAACGCCCGTCTTGCGGGGATTGGTGAACTGATCACCTTTGAGGTGAAAGATGTTGCGCAACTGACCAATCCGCTGCCGAAAGGGCCGTACGGTACAGTGTTGAGCAACCCGCCATACGGTGAACGTCTGGACAGCGAACCGGCGCTGATTGCGCTGCATAGCCTGCTGGGCCGAATTATGAAAAACCAGTTCGGTGGCTGGAATCTCTCTTTGTTTAGTGCCTCGCCGGATCTGCTAAGCTGCCTGCAGCTGCGTGCAGACAAACAGTACAAGGCGAAAAACGGCCCGCTGGACTGCGTACAGAAAAATTATCACGTTGCCGAAAGTACACCAGACAGCAAACCGGCAATGGTAGCGGAAGACTACGCCAACCGCCTGCGTAAGAACCTCAAAAAATTCGAGAAGTGGGCACGTCAGGAAGGGATTGAATGTTATCGCCTGTATGATGCCGATCTGCCGGAGTATAACGTTGCCGTTGACCGTTATGCCGACTGGGTGGTAGTGCAGGAGTATGCGCCGCCAAAAACTATTGATGCGCACAAAGCGCGTCAGCGTCTGTTCGATATTATCGCTGCAACCATTTCTGTACTGGGGATTGCGCCAAACAAACTGGTGCTGAAAACCCGTGAACGCCAGAAGGGCAAAAATCAGTACCAGAAACTGGGCGAGAAGGGCGAGTTTCTTGAAGTTACCGAATATAACGCTCACTTGTGGGTGAACCTGACGGATTACCTCGATACCGGTCTGTTCCTCGATCACCGTATCGCCCGTCGGATGCTCGGTCAGATGAGCAAAGGCAAAGATTTCCTCAACCTGTTCTCCTATACCGGTAGCGCCACCGTGCATGCGGGATTAGGCGGTGCACGCAGCACCACCACCGTGGATATGTCGCGTACTTATCTGGAGTGGGCAGAACGCAACCTGCGTCTGAATGGCTTAACTGGCCGAGCGCATCGCCTGATTCAGGCCGATTGCCTGGCATGGCTGCGTGAGGCAAATGAACAGTTCGATCTGATCTTTATTGATCCGCCAACCTTCTCTAACTCAAAACGAATGGAAGATGTGTTTGATGTTCAGCGCGATCATCTGGCGCTGATGAAAGATTTGAAACGTCTGCTGCGTGCTGGTGGGACGATCATGTTCTCGAACAACAAACGTGGCTTCCGTATGGATCTTGACGGACTGGCAAAACTGGGGCTGAAAGCACAAGAAATTACGCAAAAAACGCTCTCCCAGGATTTTGCCCGTAACCGCCAGATCCACAACTGCTGGCTGATTACCGCAGCCTGAAAGGAATAGTAATGTCATTAATCAGTATGCATGGCGCATGGCTGTCGTTCAGCGACGCGCCGCTTCTCGATAACGCAGAACTGCATATCGAAGATAACGAACGTGTTTGTCTGGTAGGCCGTAACGGCGCAGGCAAATCGACGTTAATGAAAATCCTCAACCGTGAACAAGGGCTGGATGACGGTCGCATTATTTACGAGCAAGATTTGATTGTCGCTCGTCTGCAACAGGATCCGCCGCGTAACGTTGAGGGTAGCGTTTATGATTTCGTTGCCGAAGGCATTGAAGAACAAGCGGAATACCTGAAACGCTATCACGATATTTCGCGCCTGGTGATGAACGACCCGAGCGAGAAAAATCTCAACGAACTGGCGAAGGTTCAGGAACAGCTGGATCACCACAACCTGTGGCAGTTGGAAAACCGCATCAACGAAGTGCTGGCACAGCTGGGGTTAGATCCTAACGTTGCGCTGTCGTCGCTTTCCGGCGGCTGGTTGCGTAAAGCGGCATTAGGACGCGCGCTGGTGAGCAATCCGCGCGTGTTGTTGCTCGACGAACCGACTAACCACCTGGATATTGAAACCATCGACTGGCTGGAAGGGTTTCTCAAAACCTTCAATGGGACGATTATTTTCATCTCCCACGACCGTTCGTTTATCCGCAATATGGCGACGCGCATTGTTGATCTCGATCGCGGCAAGCTGGTGACCTATCCAGGGAATTACGACCAGTATCTGCTTGAAAAGGAAGAAGCCCTGCGTGTGGAAGAACTACAAAATGCCGAGTTCGATCGCAAACTGGCGCAGGAAGAGGTGTGGATCCGCCAGGGGATCAAAGCGCGCCGTACCCGTAATGAAGGCCGCGTACGCGCCCTGAAAGCAATGCGCCGTGAACGTAGCCAGCGTCGTGAGGTCATGGGGACGGCGAAGATGCAGGTGGAAGAGGCCAGCCGCTCCGGTAAGATCGTTTTCGAAATGGAAGACGTTTGCTACCAGGTCGACGATAAGCAACTGGTGAAAGATTTTTCTGCCCAGGTTCTACGTGGCGACAAAATTGCCCTGATTGGTCCGAATGGGTGCGGCAAAACCACGCTGCTGAAACTGATGCTCGGTCAGCTTCAGGCGGACAGCGGGCGTATTCACGTTGGCACCAAACTGGAAGTGGCTTATTTCGATCAGCACCGCGCGGAACTGGATCCCGATAAAACGGTGATGGATAACCTGGCCGAAGGCAAACAAGAAGTGATGGTTAACGGCAAACCACGCCATGTACTGGGTTATTTGCAGGACTTCCTTTTCCATCCGAAACGGGCGATGACGCCGGTACGTGCGCTATCTGGCGGTGAGCGTAACCGCTTGCTGCTGGCGCGTTTGTTCCTCAAACCAAGCAACTTATTGATTCTTGACGAACCGACCAACGACCTTGATGTCGAAACGCTGGAATTGCTGGAAGAACTGATCGACAGCTACCAGGGCACGGTATTGCTGGTGAGCCACGATCGTCAGTTTGTCGATAACACGGTTACAGAATGCTGGATCTTCGAAGGCGGCGGTAAAATTGGTCGTTATGTCGGCGGTTATCATGATGCCCGTGGTCAGCAAGAACAGTATGTGGCGCTCAAACAGCCTGCGGTGAAAAAAACCGAAGAAACCGCCGTGCCAAAAGCAGAAACTGTAAAACGCAGCAGTAGCAAACTAAGCTATAAATTGCAGCGCGAACTGGAGCAGCTACCGCAATTGCTCGAAGATCTGGAGGCGAAGCTGGAAGCCCTACAGACGCAGGTGGCGGATGCTTCCTTCTTCAGTCAGCCGCATGAGCAGACACAAAAAGTGCTCGCCGATATGGCTGCTGCAGAGCAGGAGCTGGAGCAAGCCTTTGAACGCTGGGAGTATCTTGAAGCGTTAAAAAATGGTGGCTGATCGCAAAATAGTCGATTTAAACAGAGACAGCTGACAACGGTAAAATTGCCTGATGCACTGGGTTTATCAGGCATGAAAACCAACACTTTGTTAGTCATCTGTAAAATAGCGCATCATTAAGGAGTACCAATGTGCGAACATCATCATGCCGCGAAGCACATCCTGTGCTCGCAGTGTGACATGCTGGTGGCGTTACCGCGCCTTGAGCATGGTCAGAAAGCGGCATGTCCCCGGTGTGGCACAACGTTAACCGTGGCGTGGGATGCCCCTCGGCAGCGTCCTACCGCCTATGCGTTGGCTGCACTGTTCATGCTGTTGCTGTCCAACTTGTTTCCTTTTGTGAATATGAACGTTGCGGGAGTCACCAGTGAAATTACATTACTGGAAATTCCCGGCGTGCTTTTTTCTGAGGACTACGCCAGCCTCGGCACCTTTTTCCTGTTGTTTGTGCAACTGGTTCCCGCGTTTTGTCTGATAACCATTCTGTTACTGGTGAATCGCGCGGAATTACCGGTCCGTTTAAAAGAGCAACTGGCACGGGTGCTTTTTCAACTCAAAACCTGGGGAATGGCGGAGATTTTCCTCGCGGGTGTGCTGGTGAGTTTCGTTAAACTGATGGCTTACGGCAGCATTGGTGTCGGCAGTAGCTTTCTCCCCTGGTGTTTATTTTGTGTCCTGCAACTGCGCGCCTTTCAGTGCGTTGATCGTCGCTGGTTATGGGATGATATCGCCCCAATGCCAGAACTGCGCCAGCCGCTAAAACCGGGCGTCACGGGGATACGCCAGGGGCTGCGTTCGTGCTCCTGTTGCACGGCAATCCTTCCTGCTGATGAACCTGTGTGCCCGCGCTGTAGTACCAAAGGGTATGTTCGTCGTAGAAACAGCCTGCAGTGGACACTCGCACTGCTTGTTACGTCCATCATGTTGTATCTGCCGGCGAATATTTTGCCCATCATGGTGACGGATTTATTAGGCTCGAAGATGCCGTCGACGATTCTCGCCGGGGTTATTCTGTTATGGAGCGAAGGCTCTTATCCCGTCGCTGCGGTTATCTTTCTGGCCAGTATTATGGTGCCAACGTTAAAGATGATCGCCATCGCGTGGCTGTGTTGGGATGCTAAAGGACATGGCAAGCGCGACAGTGAAAGAATGCATTTGATTTATGAAGTTGTTGAGTTTGTAGGCCGCTGGTCGATGATTGACGTTTTCGTCATCGCGGTGCTCTCGGCGCTGGTGCGTATGGGAGGTTTAATGAGTATTTATCCGGCAATGGGTGCATTAATGTTTGCTTTAGTCGTCATAATGACAATGTTTTCTGCTATGACGTTTGACCCGCGTTTGTCGTGGGATCGTCAACCTGAATCAGAGCATGAGGAGTCCTGACAGTATGGAATCTAATAATGGGGAAGCCAAAATCCAGAAAGTGAAGAACTGGTCTCCCGTGTGGATATTTCCTATCGTCACGGCGCTCATTGGGGCCTGGGTTCTTTTTTATCATTACAGCCATCAGGGGCCGGAAGTGACCCTGATCACCGCGAATGCGGAAGGAATAGAAGGTGGTAAAACCACCATTAAAAGCCGTAGCGTTGACGTCGGCGTGGTTGAAAGCGCCACACTGGCTGATGATTTGACGCACGTTGAAATCAAAGCGCGGCTGAATTCCGGTATGGAAAAATTGCTGCATAAAGATACCGTCTTTTGGGTGGTAAAACCGCAGATTGGTCGAGAAGGGATTAGCGGTCTGGGTACGCTGCTGTCTGGGGTATATATCGAACTGCAACCAGGTGCGAAAGGCAGCAAAATGGATAAATACGATTTGCTGGATTCTCCACCGTTGGCCCCGCCTGATGCAAAAGGTATCCGTGTGATTCTCGATAGTAAAAAAGCCGGGCAGCTCTCGCCAGGAGATCCGGTGCTGTTCCGTGGCTATCGGGTAGGTTCGGTTGAAACCAGCACCTTCGATACGCAAAAACGCAATATCAGCTATCAACTGTTCATCAATGCACCTTATGACCGACTGGTGACCAGCAATGTTCGCTTCTGGAAAGATAGTGGCATTGCGGTTGATTTGACGTCAGCGGGAATGCGTGTGGAGATGGGCTCATTGACAACGCTGCTTAGTGGCGGTGTCAGCTTTGATGTGCCGGAAGGTCTGGATTTAGGGCAGCCAGTGGCACCGAAAACAGCTTTCGTTTTGTATGATGATCAGAAGAGCATTCAGGATTCGTTGTACACCGATCACATTGATTATCTGATGTTCTTTAAAGATTCGGTACGCGGTCTGCAACCGGGAGCTCCGGTAGAATTCCGGGGTATTCGCCTGGGTACCGTAAGCAAAGTACCGTTCTTTGCGCCGAATATGCGGCAGACATTTAACGATGATTACCGTATTCCGGTACTGATTCGTATCGAACCAGAGCGGCTGAAAATGCAGCTTGGTGAAAATGCGGATGTTGTTGAGCACCTTGGCGAATTGTTGAAACGTGGTTTACGCGGATCGCTGAAGACCGGAAATCTGGTCACTGGCGCACTGTATGTTGATCTCGATTTCTATCCAAATAGCCCTGCTATTACCGGTATTCGTGAGTTTAATGGTTATCAGATTATCCCGACCGTTAGCGGCGGCCTGGCGCAAATCCAGCAGCGTCTGATGGAAGCGTTGGATAAAATCAACAAACTGCCATTGAATCCGATGATTGAGCAGGCGACCAGTACGCTTTCTGAAAGTCAGCGCACCATGAAAAACCTGCAAACGACGCTGGATAGCATGAACAAGATCCTCGCCAGCCAGTCGATGCAGCAGTTGCCGACCGATATGCAGTCTACATTACGTGAGTTGAATCGCAGTATGCAGGGCTTCCAGCCTGGCTCCGCAGCCTACAACAAGATGGTGGCGGATATGCAGCGCCTTGATCAGGTGTTGCGTGAACTGCAGCCGGTGCTGAAAACGCTCAACGAGAAGAGTAACGCGCTGGTATTTGAAGCGAAGGACAAAAAAGATCCAGAGCCGAAGAGGGCGAAACAATGAAAAAGTGGCTAGTGACGATTGCGGCACTGTGGCTGGCCGGATGCAGCTCCGGCGAGATCAATAAAAACTATTACCAGTTACCTGTGGTGCAGAGCGGTACACAAAGTACCGCCAGCCAGGGTAATCGCCTGTTATGGGTAGAGCAGGTCGCTGTTCCCGATTATCTGGCGGGGAATGGTGTGGTTTATCAAACCAGTGATGTGAAGTATGTGATTGCCAACAACAACTTGTGGGCCAGCCCGCTGGATCAACAGTTGCGCAACACCCTGGTTGCCAACCTGAGCACGCAACTGCCCGGCTGGGTGGTTGCCTCCCAGCCTCTGGGAAGCGCCCAGGACACGCTCAATGTTACCGTAACAGAGTTTAACGGTCGCTATGATGGCAAGGTCATTGTCAGTGGTGAGTGGCTGTTGAACCACCAGGGACAACTGATCAAACGTCCGTTCCGTCTGGAAGGAGTGCAAACTCAGGATGGTTACGATGAGATGGTTAAGGTGCTGGCCAGTGTCTGGAGTCAGGAAGCCGCTTCTATTGCGCAAGAGATAAAGCGTCTACCTTAATTATAAAGATTTGTAAATATGACCGTCTCCGGTATGTAGCCTGAGGCGGTTTTTTTGTTTCTAAGGTGCGGAAAAAGTTGTTCCTCTTCACATTTTTTGTACAACCGACATGCCCGTGTAGCTCACAAATATGACAGTGGCGTGAATTTTGCGCATTGACGGCAGTTATGATTCGCGGTATTGCTTAACTGTGATTGCACATTTAGTAATCACTGTTTTCTTTTCCACCAGAAACCAGTATGAGGGAAACGAGGCATGAAGAGACAAAAACGAGATCGCCTGGAACGGGCACATCAACGTGGTTATCAGGCCGGCATCGCCGGACGCTCAAAAGAAATGTGTCCCTATCAGACGCTGAATCAAAGGTCACAATGGCTGGGAGGCTGGCGAGAAGCCATGGCGGACAGGGTAGTAATGGCCTGATTCTGTCTCTTTAAAAAGAAACCTCCGCAATGCGGAGGTTTCGCCTTTTTATACTCTGTCTGATTTCAATCAGAAGGCAGACGTATCCTGGAACAGACCGACTTTCAGGTCGCTGGCGGTGTAAATCAGACGACCATCAACCAGCACTTCGCCATCTGCCAGACCCATAATCAGACGACGATTAACAATGCGTTTAAAGTGAATACGGTAGGTCACTTTTTTTGCTGTCGGCAGAACCTGACCAGTGAATTTCACTTCGCCAACACCCAGTGCGCGGCCTTTACCTTCGCCGCCCAGCCAGCCGAGGTAGAACCCTACCAGCTGCCACATTGCGTCCAGGCCCAGGCATCCCGGCATAACCGGATCGCCAATGAAGTGGCATCCGAAGAACCACAGATCCGGATTGATATCCAGTTCTGCTTCAACATACCCTTTGTCGAAGTTACCACCCGTTTCGGTCATTTTGACCACACGGTCCATCATCAGCATGTTCGGTGCTGGCAATTGCGGGCCTTTAGCGCCAAACAGTTCACCGCGACCAGAGGCAAGAAGGTCTTCTTTTGTATAGGATTCGCGTTTATCTACCATGTTCTCTGTAAGCCTTATTCTATTGAAGCACGCAGGATAGCTAACACGTGTACGCTGAACAAGTCCGATCAGTTCGGAATAAACCAGTTCAGCCAACGTAATGGCCATGGAAAACGGTGACGTCCTTCCTGTTGCGATGCTTGCGCGATACGTTCCTGGATGGTTTGCATCAGCGTCGTTTGGCCTTCGCCATCCCACACCAGATTTAATAATAACGGCAGTGCTTCAGTCACATCGTCTACTGCCCAGATGGTGAATTTGCCTTCTTCTACCGCTTTCACCAGTTCACTGTGAAGACTTAAATGGCGAACGTTAGCAGTGGGGATAATGACACCTTGTTTCCCCGTTAACTCACGTTGCTGGCAAATAGCAAAGAAGCCTTCGATTTTCTCATTTAAACCACCGACCGGCTGGGCGCGACCGAACTGATCGACTGAACCTGTGATAGCGATACTCTGATTCACAGGCACATCGGCGAGGGCGCTTATCAGGGCGCAGAGTTCAGCCATCGAGGCACTATCGCCATCCACTTCACTGTATGACTGCTCAAATGTCAGCGATGCTGAGAAGGGGATCTGTTGCTCAAGCTGTAGTTCCGACATCAGGAACGCCTGCATGATCATCATCCCTTTCGCATGGATATTGCCGCCAAGCTCCGCTTTGCGTTCGATGTCGGTGAATTCACCATCGCCAATATGCACAACGCAGCTAATGCGAGAAGGTTCGCCAAAAGCGCGTGGATGACCCGGAAATTCAATGACCGAAAGGGCGTTAATTTGCCCGATGCGTTCGCCTTCGGTTTCAATCAGGATTTGCTCCTGAAGGATCTCATCCTGCATGCGTACAGCGAGGAAACCTTCACGCCATTCACGCTGCTGTAACATTAAGTTTAGCTGCTCGCCGGAGAAGGTGTCGCCATCACACAGTGAGGCGACCTCTTTACACTGGCGGAGGATCCACTGCGGGCTAAGCGGCAGTGTTTCTTGTTCACCGGTGTAGCGTGCGGCTTCGCGAATAAGTACCGGCCAGGCATCCGCTCCCGGTGCAGGTAAGTGGTTATGTCTGGCGGTAAATGTCACCCAACGACACCACTGGTTTACTGACTCCGCATCGACAATCTGCAGAGTATCTTCAAATTCGCTATAAATAGCCTGCTCAGCAAGCTCTGGCTCCATCTCCTGGAAATCAGCTAATGATTCGCGTTCGCCTACCAGAATGACTTTCAGCTTCAATGGCATCGAAGGCACAGAGACGGGGAGAGGGCGCGACTCATCAAACGCAACCCAGTCAAAACGCTCGCGGTTAACGATATTTTTCAGCCGCATCCACAGCAGAGGTTGCGCCAGCAGTGTACGCAAAGAGATGATGAGAATACCGCCATTTGCCTGATGCACCAGACCTGGCTGCAGGGTAATGTCACCATTAAACTGGCGCAGGCAGCCAAAGAGTTGTTCCGCTTCTACCCAGTCGGCAGCGACAACCTGCGTTAAAGTCGCAAAATTATCATCTGCACTCACTGCGTTACGTAAGCGGATGGTGTGGCCGGAAACCTCATAGTGACCGCCCACCAGTTGGCCTGCATCGCTTTGTAGCGCACGCGCGGCATCGGCAATAAGATTCAGATACTCAGACTCTTCCGGGGCCTTCGCCAGCATAAAAGAGGAGGATGCTCGCGTATGCAGCAACTGCTCCAGCGCAAATTGCAGTCGCGGTTGAGTATCACTGAATAAAGGATCGTTTTCGTCAATCAAATGTGGCTGAGCATATATTTCCTGATAGCTATCGGTATCAGGAACCAGGTCACGCCATGCAAGTTTCGTAATGGTCAAAGTTGATGTTTTTTAGTCTGTTGTCAAAGCCGCGATTATACCGTAACCGGCACTGCAGCACACGTAGAAAGCACCGACAATACTCCTGGCATGGGCGTTAAAGCTCACAGGATGGAGATTCTTTTCTTCACTGGCCTAAAAAGCTGATATTCTGTAAAGAGTTACACGGTAACATTGAGATCGCTATGAAATATCAACAACTTGAAAATCTTGAAAGCGGTTGGAAATGGAAGTATCTGGTGAAGAAGCACCGCGAAGGGGAGTTAATCACCCGTTACATAGAAGCCAGTGCCGCCCAGGAAGCCGTCGATGTGTTGCTCTCGCTGGAAAATGAACCCGTGCTGGTAAATGGCTGGATTGACAAGCATATGAATCCGGAACTGGTCAATCGCATGAAGCAAACCATTCGGGCCAGACGGAAGCGCCATTTTAATGCGGAACACCAGCATACGCGCAAAAAATCGATCGATCTGGAATTTATTGTCTGGCAACGTCTGGCTGGTCTTGCGCAGCGTCGCGGTAAAACGCTTTCTGAAACGATTGTTCAGCTGATTGAAGATGCGGAAAACAAAGAGAAATACGCGAATAAAATGTCTTCTCTAAAGCAGGATCTGCAGGCATTGCTGGGTAAGGAATAACTGTCGAAAGTCAGTTCAATTTACGCAAGGCGAAAAAAAACCCCGCAGCTGCGGGGTTTTTCTATCAGACGATAACTTAAGCCTGCGGCTGAGTTACAACGTCTTTGATGCCTTTAACTTCGATCTCTACGCGACGATCCGGAGCCAGGCAGTCGATCAGCGCAGCACGCTGTTTCACGTTGTCACAGGTGTTGCCAGTAACCGGGTTGGATTCACCCATACCACGTGCAGAGATTTTGTCTGCCGGGATACCTTTGGAGATCAGGTAATCAACAACGGACTGAGCACGACGCTCGGACAGACCCTGGTTGTAAGCGTCAGAACCGATGCGGTCAGTGTAACCCAGAACAACTACGGAACCATCTTTCGGATCCAGGTTGCTCAGCTGGCTGTACAGCTGATCCAGAGCAGCCTGACCTTCCGGTTTCAGGGTTGCTTTGTTGAAGTTGAACAGAACGTCAGACTTCAGAGTGAAGTGCTTGGTCTGTACTTCCGGTGCCGGAGCTGGTGCCGGAGCAACTACTGGAGCTGCTTCGCCCTGACCGAAACGGTAGGAAACACCCAGGCTCAGCAGGCCGTTGTCCGGACGAGTACCGATGGTGTGTGCGTCACCGATGTTGTTGGTCCACTGGTATTCCAGACGGGTAGCGATTTCAGGAGTGATCGCGTACTCAACACCGCCAGCGAAGACCGGAGAAACACCGGTATCGTGGTCTTTAAAGGATGCGCCACCAGGTACGTTAGCCTTGGTGTCTGCACGCCATACCATACCACCCAGACGAGTGTAGATGTCCAGATCGTCAGTGATTGGGTAACCCAGTTTGGCGGTCAGTTGAACGCCCTGAGCTTTATATGCGCCATTGATGTTGTCGCCTTTGTACGGCATACGACCTAACCAGTCGTAACCCATTTCAAAGCCAACATACGGGTTAACCTGGTAACCACCAAAAGCACCTGCACCCAGTTGGTTTTCGTGGGTCGGACCATTGTTGTTGATGAAACCAGTGTCATGGTACTGGGACCAGCCCAGTTTAGCACCAGTGTACCAGGTGTTATCTTTCGGAGCGGCCTGCGCTACGGTAGCGAAACCAGCCAGTGCCACTGCAATCGCGATAGCTGTCTTTTTCATTTTTTGCGCCTCGTTATCATCCAAAATACGCCATGAATATCTCCAACGAGATAACACGGTTAAATCCTTCACCGGGGGATCTGCTCAATATTAACTCTACCGATATCTTCGGCTTATGCCGAGCACCCCTGGCGATGTAAAGTCTACAACGTAGTTGAAAACTTACAAGTGTGAACTCCGTCAGGCATATGAAAAAAAAGTCTTGTATAAGGTACGTTTAATCTTTTTTGTCAGCGACAATTTACAGAAGAAAATCGCGGAAACCGCTTCAGACAAGCCTCTGCAAGGAAAATTAGTCACGACTGAAAGCATTGGCTGGGCGACAAAAAAAGTTCCAGGATTAATCCTAAATTTACTTAATGATACAAATTAGAGTGAATTTTTAGCCCGGAAAGTTGTCTCGTTGCGTGAGAGGATGCGCTTACCGGACGCATAATAAACCCCATAGCGTTACCTTCATTTGCCGCATCAACAAGTTCAGCATGCTCTTCTTCAGTCAAATCATCTGCCAACCAACCGATCACCACACTGTAATTGCCCGTGCGTAAAGCGCGAACCATTGACTCCACAGTGTGGCAAGGGGAGAGCTGGCTAATCTGCATCACTTTCGTTAAGGGTAGCCCAGATGCCTGAACCCATTCCCGACTCAGTTTTTGTTGCGGTGTTAACCAGAGTTGCCAGCGCGATTGCTGACCGAGTTGCTGTAACAATGGCAACAGTAGAAGTTGCGTCATCATGGGCTGATCTTCGCGATAGACAACTTCACTGATAAGCCCGGCTGTAGTGTTATCCGTAGAGACACGCGCAATTTTACTTGCTGCGGATGAGAACGACGAAGAACGATGTGCATAGCCTGAAGTGTACATAATCAATCCAGCCCCTGTGAGTCACTGTATGTATGTACAGTACATCCAGTGACGACAAAGATCAACCCTATTTTCGGAAAGAGCCTCGCAAATTTTGTCGTTAGTGACGGGAAAACATAAATTAATCTTGCCCCTTAAGAATAAGTTGCCTATTTTCGTAGTTAACGGATCCGTTAATGTGAATCATTCTTTTATGTTATGATTTTAAAAGGAATTTTATGAAAAGCCTCTCCTATAAGCGGATCTATAAATCACAAGAATACCTGGCAACGTTGGGCACAATTGAATACCGATCATTGTTTGGTAGTTACAGCCTGACCGTTGACGACACGGTGTTTGCGATGGTTTCTGATGGTGAGTTGTATCTTCGGGCTTGTGAGCAAAGTGCACAGTACTGTGTAAAACATCCGCCTGTCTGGCTGACATATAAAAAGTGTGGCCGATCCGTTACCCTCAATTACTATCGGGTTGATGAAAGTCTGTGGCGAAATCAACTGAAGCTGGTGCGTCTGTCGAAATATTCTCTCGATGCAGCGCTGAAAGAGAAAAGCACGCGCAATACCCGGGAAAGACTGAAAGATTTGCCCAATATGTCTTTTCATCTGGAAGCGATACTCGGGGAGGTGGGGATTAAGGATGTACGGGCGTTACGTATACTTGGGGCAAAAATGTGTTGGTTGCGACTGCGGCAGCAAAACAGTCTGGTGACAGAAAAGATTCTGTTTATGCTTGAAGGGGCCATTATCGGCATTCATGAAGCTGCGCTCCCGGTGGCACGCCGCCAGGAGCTTGCAGAATGGGCTGACTCTCTTACGCCGAAACAGGAGTTTCCTGCGGAACTTGAGTAATCTGGCGTTGCAGACGACCAATCTCTGGCAGTAATGCAATCAATAACCCGACTTGTTGTACGACCAGAGGTTCTTTGCTGTCTGCCCGTGGTTCAAGTTGCTGCATCCGCTGTTTCAGGTCAGCTAATGCCTGATTGACGCGTTCTTCATCAGCAGGTTGATGATGTAGCGCGTCATCAACATAGCAAACTGCGTCATCAAGAAACGCCAGAATTTCAGGATTAGTTAACTGCTCCCGGTGAGCACCGAGGGCTGAGATATAGCTGGTAAACGTATGGTTAAGGCACAGCAACCGAAACGCGGCCTCGCGAATTTGCGGGGTAACGTTCGGCTCGCTGGACATATTTGATACCACCGACGCCAGTTCAGCATCACGGTTGTGTGCATCGCGGCGGGCAATACGATACGCCAGACGGTTATCACGCCCCTGATGGTATTGCTCCAGTATGGCATCGAGATAGCGACAGTTGGCCTCGGTGGCACGTTCGAGCATGCGCGGCAGATTGCGAAACTTCCAGTCAGGCCAGATGTAGCTCACCGCCGCCCACGCAATGGCACAACCAATCAGCGTATCGATTACGCGAGGTAACGCCACTTCAAAACCTTCACCCAGCAAGTTAAAACACAGTAGCACTAAAAGTGTGATGAACATCGTTGCATGGGCATATTGCACGTTACGGAAGGCAAAAAAGAGCACGCCGGTAATAACCAGCAGCACCAGCTGCCCTTCCAGTGACGGCACAAACCACAGCACAGGAATGCCAATGGCGATACCTACCAGCGTACCAATAATCCTTAACTTCAGGCGGTGGCGCGTGGCGTTATAGTTTGGCTGGCAGACAAACAAACTTGTCAGCAAGATCCAATACCCGTGATGCATTCCGGTTATCTGAATGATGGCGTAGCCGAAGCACAACACCAGCGACATTCTTACCGCATGACGGAAGAGGGCGGATTCCGGTGTGAAGTGACGGCTAAGACGCAGCCAGATATCACTCAATCCGTGCGGGCTGTCATCAGCGAGCTCATTTTCGTCATTATTATGGGGCAGTGCCTGGGCCTGTTCTGATTCAATTGTTGCCAGTTGGGCATCAATAGCGCGTAAATTGTTCAGCAAAAATCCCAGTGTTTTGAGTAAATCGGCAGGCGCGCCGTTATCGCGCATCCGCTCCAGCGCAGCATCAATATGCGTAAAAGCGCGCTCAAAATGCGGATCATGTTGATAAGGCTGACGCAGCAAAATACAGCGTGACAGTTGCTGGCACGCCTGGCCCTGCATCGACATCAGTCGCTGAAAACGGAACAGCACGTCGCTGTGGCGAAAATGTTCACGCAATGTTTGATACTGAATATGAGAAGAGCTGGCACGCTCGTGAATATCCTGCGCGACAAAGTAATAATGCAGCGTGCGACGCGTTCCCCGTTGACCACGATCGCCACGTAAACGGGTCAGCAGCGAGAGTTTCGTCTGATTCAATGTCGCCATCAGCTGACCGTTGGCGAGAGCCAAATCGTACAGCGGTGCCTGGCTTTCATCTTCAATATCAGGATCAAACATGCGTGACTTGAGCTCAAGGTAACGCGCCAGTTGTTCATAGCAACGCGCCAGGTTGTCCTGCAGCGGGCGGACCGGGAACAGTAGATGACCAATAAGTGTCAGGACGTTGTACCAGACGGCACCGGCCAGCAGATACATCGGCTGCTGATACCAGTGCTCATACAGTGACGTCCCCAACATAGTGTAAATGGCGATCAGTAACGCACCGAAGGCAATTGTTGCATAGCGTTGACCCAGACCGCCGAGCAAAATGAAGCCGCTGGTAGAGAGCGTTAAACCAATTGCAAATAGCCAGGGCCAGGGAAACAGCAATTCTACTGAGGCCGAGGCGATAAAAAAGCAGAACAGCGTAATGATGAGGTTACGCAAACGTCCCGCCAGCCGGTCATCGAGATCGGTCAGCGCCGCTGCCACCATCCCCAGCGTCAGCGGAATCGTCAGTTTTACATCACCCAGCCACCACGGAAACGCTGTGGTTCCACAAAGCGCAATAAAAATACGCGCGTAATACAGCCAGGCGCTGTTCCAGGTATAGCGTTTGAGCAAAGGACTTAGCATAAAGGCCATATTAGTGGATTATTCAAAACGACGACGTGCATTGGCTTCACGCGCAGCTTGCGCTGTTTCTACCGATACCACGCGACGACCGACCGGCCATAGTGCAATAGCGGCAATTTTAAAGTTCGCAATGCCGACAGGAATGCCAATGATGGAAATACATTGTGCGATGCCCGTTGCAATGTGCATCAGGCATAACCACCAGCCAAAGAAAATCAGCCAGAAAATATTCAATACCGTACCGCCAGTATTCAGCAGCACATTTTTGCCAGCCGGGTTCAGTTCATCGACATGAATAGCTTCATTGCCATAAGGCACCAGAGACAGTTTAGTGATCTCCCAGCAGGATCGTGTCAGCGGTAAGGTAAAAATTAGCACAATACTGACCAGAGTCGCCAACAGCCAGCCCAGAGTGGTGGCAAATCCGCCAAGCACAAAGTTCAGAATGTTCAAAACGGTACGCATAAAACCTCGCTTTACTGTGGTTTTCAGTAATGGGCGGCAATTGTAACGTTTTTTTGGGCTGGAGCACGTTTTCTCTGACGGTTACACTGATAAGAAATCATTTCGTGTGGATCTACAGAGTCATGGAACTGAAAGCGACAACGCTTGGAAAACGTCTGGCACAGCACCCTTACGATCGGGCGGTGATCCTCAATGCCGGGATTAAAGTCTCCGGCGATCGCCACGAATACCTTATTCCTTTCAATCAATTACTGGCAATTCACTGTAAGCGCGGTCTGGTATGGGGCGAGCTGGAATTTGTGCTGCCGGACGAAAAAGTGGTGCGTCTGCACGGCACCGAATGGGGCGAGACGCAGCGTTTTTACCATCATCTTGATGCTCACTGGCGGCGGTGGAGTGGGGAGATGAGCGAAATTGCGGCTGGTGTTTTACGCCAGCAACTGGATTTGATTGCCACGCGTACCGGAGAAAATAAATGGCTGACGCGTGAGCAAACCTCTGGCGTGCAGCAACAAATCCGCCAGGCTTTGTCGGCGTTGCCGTTGCCGGTTAACCGACTGGAAGAATTCGATAACTGCCGTGAGGCGTGGCGTAAATGTCAGGCCTGGTTGAAAGATATTGAAGGCGCACGGTTGCAGCATAATCAGGCGTATACAGAAGCCATGCTTACCGAGTATGTGGATTTTTTCCGCCAGGTCGAATCTTCACCGCTGAATCCGGCGCAGGCCCGGGCAGTCGTTAACGGCGAGCATTCTCTGTTAGTGCTGGCAGGTGCAGGAAGCGGAAAAACGTCGGTGCTGGTGGCCCGTGCAGGCTGGTTTCTGGCGCGAGGTGACGCTGCTCCTGAACAAATTTTATTGCTGGCTTTTGGTCGCAAAGCCGCTGAAGAAATGGATGAGCGTATTCGCGAACGGCTACATACCGAAGACATTACCGCGCGCACGTTTCACTCGTTGGCACTGTATATTATTCAGCAGGGCAGCAAAAAAGTGCCGACAGTCAGCAAACTAGAAAATGATACCGCTGCCCGTCATGAACTCTTTATTGCTGAGTGGCGTAAGCAATGTAGCGAAAAGAAAGCGCAGGCGAAGGGCTGGCGGCAATGGCTGACGGAAGAAATGCAGTGGTCAGTGCCAGAAGGTAACTTCTGGGATGATGAGCAATTACAGCGTCGTCTTGCTTCTCGCCTCGATCGCTGGGTAAGTCTGATGCGAATGCACGGCGGTGCACAGGCAGAAATGATTGCCAGTGCGCCCGAAGAGATTCGCGATCTGTTCAGTAAACGTATCAAGTTGATGGCCCCGTTATTAAAAGCCTGGAAAGGTGCGCTGAAGGCAGAAAACGCTGTCGATTTTTCCGGCCTTATTCACCAGGCGATTGTGATTCTGGAGAAAGGTCGCTTTATCAGCCCGTGGAAGCATATTCTGGTTGATGAATTTCAGGATATCTCGCCGCAGCGTGCAGCGTTGTTAGCGGCATTACGCAAGCAAAACAGTCAAACGACGTTGTTCGCTGTTGGCGATGACTGGCAGGCGATTTACCGTTTCAGCGGTGCGCAAATGTCGCTCACCACCGCTTTCCATGAAAACTTTGGTGAAGGCGATCGCTGTGATTTAGATACGACTTATCGTTTTAACAGTCGTATCGGTGAGGTGGCAAACCGGTTTATTCAACAGAACCCGAATCAGCTGAAAAAGCCGCTAAACAGTTTAAGTCTTGGTGATAAAAAGGCCGTCACGTTATTGGATGAGAACCAGCTTGATGCTTTGCTGGATAAGCTCTCTGGTTATGCCAAACCGGAAGAGCGCATTCTGATGCTGGCGCGTTACCATCACATGAGGCCTGCCAGCCTGGAAAAAGCGGCAACACGCTGGCCGAAGTTGCAAATCGACTTTATGACCATTCATGCCAGCAAAGGGCAACAGGCGGATTACGTCATCATCGTTGGCTTGCAGGAGGGGAGTGATGGTTTTCCGGCTGCGGCGCGGGAGTCGATTATGGAAGAGGCGCTACTGCCACCGGTTGAGGATTTTCCGGACGCTGAAGAACGGCGGTTAATGTACGTGGCGCTGACCCGGGCACGCCATCGGGTATGGGCATTGTTTAACAAAGAGAATCCCTCTCCCTTTGTCGAAATACTGAAAAATCTGGATGTGCCGGTGGCGAGAAAACCGTAGGAAACAGGTGGCGTTTGCCACCTGTGTAATATTACTTCAGACGGTCCGCGAGATAACGCTGATAATCGGGGATCAGAATATCGACCGCGTCGTTGAAATGCGGTGACTGGATAATGAAGTCTGCCGTTGCCACGTTGGTGGCAACCGGAATGTTCCATACCGTCGCCAGACGCAGCAAGGCTTTCACGTCAGGATCGTGCGGCACGGCATTTAGTGGGTCCCAGAAGAAAATCAATACATCAATTTTACCTTCTGAGATCAATGCGCCAACCTGCTGGTCCCCCCCCATTGGGCCACTCAACATCGCGTTGACGTTCATGCCGGTCGCGCGGGAAATTAAGTTACCGGTAGTGCCTGTTGCATACAGTACGTGTTGTTCCAGTAACGGTTGATGCCGTTCCACCCAGCTCATCAGCATTTGTTTGCAGTGATCGTGTGCCACCAGCGCAATATGTTTCCGCGCAGGTAAAGTACGTGTCGTCAGTTCCATAATGTACATCCGTAGTTAACTTTCCTACAGATTACTGTAAGCACTTATCGCTGCAAGAGAAAGACCGAAAAAGCCTGCGCACAGGCACAAAAATCTCAGGAAGATGGTTGTTTTTCCGCCCATTGCAGAAAAGTATTTCGCGTTTGTGGGTCAGCCAGTTTAAACCAATACTTCAGCCGCTGTTCTGTGAGCACCTGAGACTGCGGTGGAATAGCATCCAGCTCGGAAACACCCGAAAGCAGCGTGCTGTCATCTGCCATCATCGTGGCAAATTGCGGTAGTGAAGCGCGTTTCGCGGATTTGTTATAACGTTCAACCTCGACCTCATAATCAATCGTTTTTGCCGTTGAGGTAATGGCGAGAATATCCAGCTTTACCGGAATCGGCGTCGCATCGCCATCCAACAATTCAAGGCGCGGCGCGGCATCAAAATGGTTAGCTTCCCGCTCATTCTCCAGGCGAGGCAGGCGAAAATTGACCTGGTTGATGAGCTGGGTATTAAAACTGACCACTAGTGGTGGGGAGATATACAGCCGTTCTTCACTATTGGAAAGATGAATCGTCTTCTCAACGCGAAACACTAACTGATGTGGTCCATTATCCAGTTCAATGCTGTCCGCACCGCGCAGCAGAGAGCTGGAAACCTTCTTGCCGTCGAGTACCAGAAGATCGACATCGGTTGAAAGCCGCAGCGTGGTGGCAAAAACGGATACCGGCAAACATAATGCAATCAAGGTGGTCACGATGCCGGTTTTCATAGGTAGCTCCTGTCAAAAGACCGCCCGAATAATAATGTGTCAAAATTTTTCTTTAATCATACTTACTAACATATAGACATAATTCCCGCTTTTGCTCTCATTCATTCGTATTAGCTGCATGGTTGGCATGTCGGCTTTGTCGTACACTTTGTTAAACAGTCTGGAGGAAATAATGAAAGAAACCGATATTGCAGGCATTTTAACGTCCACTCACACCATTGCGCTGGTGGGGGCAAGCGACAAACCCGATCGTCCCAGCTATCGCGTGATGAAATATCTACTCGACCAGGGGTATCACGTCATTCCGGTTTCACCAAAAGTTGCCGGCAAAACGCTGCTGGGCCAGCAGGGATATGGCACGCTGGCAGAAGTTCCGGAAAAAGTCGATATGGTCGATGTTTTCCGTAATTCAGAAGCGGCGTGGGGCGTGGCGCAGGAAGCGATCGCCATTGGCGCGAAAACCCTCTGGATGCAACTGGGGGTGATTAATGAGCAAGCGGCAGTACTGGCACGGGATGCCGGGTTAAATGTGGTGATGGATCGCTGCCCGGCTATTGAGATCCCTCGCCTGGGCCTGGCCAAATAAAAAATCCCCGGAAGGCCAAAACCTTCCGGGGATTTGTTCAGGGATTAGTTACGCAGACGCGGGGCCTGAAGTTGTTTGCGGATGGTCTGCGCCAGCTCATCCATGGATGGCTGTTCAGGATGTTCATCCTGCAATTCGCTACTTAGCTGGGCTTCAGCCAGGTAGGTATGAACCGGTAGGCCGTTATCGTCCTCCATCACCACGTGATACCACGGAGCGGCGCGAAGCTCGTCATTCACCGCCAGCTCATCAGGCGACGGTTCAGAGAGCGAATAAACCGGGTCGATATCCACGACCACTCCGAGATAACCTAACAGGGAATGGCGGACCTGCTGGCCGATACCGAATTTGCTGGCAATCATAGTCACCTCCCGGGAAATCTTTACCTTTGATATAAGGGTAAAATTCCACATTTCAAGTTACATGACGCGACAGGCAAACCCTTTCAGATATAGCCCTTCCGGGTAGGTAGCGATCACCGGATGATCGGCTGCCTGACGGAACTGCTCTATAAATTGTACATCACGACCGGCATCAATTGCGGCATCCGCGATGATTTTCTGAAATAAATCGCTGGTCATCAGACCGGAACAGGAGAAAGTCAGGAGAACTCCGCCTTCATTCAGCAACTGAATCGCCAGCATGTTGATGTCTTTATAGCCACGACACGCACCCATCAACTGGCTTTTATTCTCAACAAACTTCGGCGGGTCCATCACGATAACGTCAAATTTTTCACCGCGATCGCGATAAGTACGCAGCAATTTAAAGACATCATCACGGACAAACTCAGCCTTGCTCAGATCCAGTTTGTTCAGCTCAACATTCTGCCGTGCAATATCCAGCGCTTCCTGGGAGGTATCAACGCTGACAACCTGGCTGCAACCGCCCATCAATGCCGATACGGCGAAACCACCGGTATAGGAAAAACAGTTCAGTACGCGTTTATTTTCAACGTAGCGGCGGGTAGCCAGGCGGCTGTCACGCTGGTCCAGGTAGTAGCCCGTTTTGTGCCCGTGCTGAATGTCCACCAGCAGCTTCATGCCGTGTTCTTCAATCGGCAGCAGGGCAGGCGGTAGCTCTCCGGTAACGGGGCCCTGGGTCAGTTCCATCCCTTCTTTTTTACGTACCGCAACGTCGCTGCGATCGTAAATTGCACATTCCGGGTAGAGCGTTTGCAGGGCGCTAATTAATGCCGCACGCTGGTATTCCGCGCCTGCGCTTAGCAGTTGCAGTACCAGAAAATTACCGAAACGATCGATAGTAATACCCGGCAGGCCATCAGATTCTCCGGCGATTAAACGATAGCTGTCGAGGCCATCTTTTTGCGCCAGCCAGTCACGCCATTTTTGCGCTTGTTGCAAACGGCGGGTAAAAAAAGCAATGTCAATGGATTCAGAGGGGTCAAACGTCCAGACGCGCGCCCGGATTTGCGAAGCTGGCGAATAAGCGCCGCGTGCTAACCATTTTCCCTGATGATCAACAATATCGATGGTTTCACCGAGGCTGGCTTTACCTTCCATGCGGGCAACGGCCCCGGAAAAGACCCACGGATGGCGACGAAGTAATGATTTTTCGCGCCCTTTGGCTAACACTAAACGTACACTCATAATTTACTTTTCTGTCGATGCAAAGAAATGGGCGTCATTGTCCGGAGTTTTCCATGGATTTGCAACGCGTCCATTAAGGATAAGGAGAGCAGCAATGTCGAAAGTCTGCATAATTGCCTGGGTTTACGGGCGAGTTCAGGGCGTAGGATTTCGCTATACCACGCAGTACGAAGCGAAAAAACTCGGGTTAAGCGGCTACGCCAAAAATCTTGACGATGGCAGCGTGGAAGTGGTTGCCTGCGGTGAAGAAGGGCAGGTGGAAAAATTAATGCAGTGGTTAAAGAGTGGCGGCCCGCGTTCTGCACGTGTGGAACGGGTGCTCAGCGAGCCGCATAATCCCTCGGGGGAATTAACCGATTTTCGTATTCGTTAGATACATTTTACCGGTTTTGGCAGGCCAGCAATTTTGGTGGCTTGCTTAGCCGGACCTTTCGGAAACAGTCGGTATAAATAGCGGCTGTTACCTTTTTCTTCGCCAAATTTATTCGCCATCGCTTTTACCAGCATACGAATCGCCGGAGAAGTATTGAATTCCAGATAGAAATCACGCACAAAACGCACCACTTCCCAGTGTTCTGGTGACAGCGTAATCCCTTCGTTCTCTGCAATCACCACTGCCAGCGGCTCACTCCACTGACTGCTTTCTTTGAGATAGCCTTCGGTATCCGTTTCTATCTCTTTACCTTCGAAGATCAGCATAATTATTACTACCTTAATCAGACTGGCGGCAGTGTAACAAAAAACAAAGCCCCGCATAAAGCGAGGCTATGAAAGTGTTAGCGGGTGAGATTAATCGCGGCTGGCGAAGCCCAGAATGCTCAGCAGGCTGACGAAGATGTTGTACAGCGAAACATACAGGCTAACCGTGGCACGAATATAGTTCGTTTCACCGCCATGAATGATGTTGCTGGTTTCAAACAAGATAGCGCCAGAGGAGATCAGAATGAAGACCGCGCTGATCGCCAGATGCAGGGCAGGCAGCTGCAGGAAGATATTAGCAACCATACCAATCAGCACCACCACAATACCCGCCATCAGCATACCGCCAAGGAACGACATATCTTTGCGGGTGGTCAGCACATACGCAGAGCAGCAGAAGAACACTAACGCCGTTCCGCCCAGTGCCATAGCGATTACGTCACCCATTCCGGCAGACAGATAGGTATTCAGAATTGGTCCGAGGATATAACCCAGAAAACCGGTAAAGGCGAATGCGGAGATAATTCCGGTCGGCTTATTCGCCGTTTTATAGGTCAGGAACATCAAACCATACATACCCACCAGCGTCAGAATCAGACCCGGAGATGGCAGCATCAGCACCGTACTGGCAGTTGCGGTAATCGCCGAAAAGGCCAGCGTCAGGCTCAGCAGAAAATAGGTATTACGCAGCACCTTATGGGTGCTAAGCAGCGATGTACGGTCATGTGAAGAACTAACAATACGATCCATTGAGTCACTCTCTATGACAGATGTAATTAATTAAGCAGCATAATGATAATGCGTAAGGGCACCCAGAAGTTTTACCCATCTTTACGCATTTGATCTGGAACAGGTTTAACAGTGGATTATCAGGTCATTAAGCAAATATAACGCCCTGAGAATTTCGACAGGCAAAAGAAAAAGGGGTTAGCATTTAGCTAACCCCTTATCTTATTTGGCGGAAGCGCAGAGATTCGAACTCTGGAACCCTTTCGGGTCGCCGGTTTTCAAGACCGGTGCCTTCAACCGCTCGGCCACACTTCCGGAATGACGCGCACTATAAACATCCCGATGCGGCGTGTAAACCCCTAATTTGTTCGTTTGCCTGAAAAACAGCCAAAACCGCATTGATAGCGTGAAATAACAGCAGTTTGATCATTTCATCACCATGAATTCCTTCTCTTTTACTCGTTTAGCAACCGGCTAAACATCCCCACTGCCCGGCAAAAAGAAAAATAGGTCCATTTTTATCGCTAAAAGATAAATCCACACAGTTTGTATTGTTTCGTGCAAAAGTTTCACTACGCTTTATTAACAATACTTTCTGGCGACGTGCGCCAGTGCAGAAGGATGAGCTTTCGTTTTCAGCATCTCACGTGAAGCGATGGTTTGCCTTGCTACAGGGACGTCGCTTGCCGACCATAAGCGCCCGGTGTCCTGCCGGTGTCGCAAGGAGAAGAGACGTGCGATATGAATAATGAGGAAACATTTTACCAGGCCATGCGGCGTCAGGGCGTTACCCGGCGCAGCTTTCTCAAATATTGCAGTCTGGCTGCCACCTCGCTGGGATTAGGCGCGGGAATGGCTCCGAAGATTGCCTGGGCGCTGGAGAATAAACCGCGCATTCCTGTGGTGTGGATCCACGGTCTTGAATGCACCTGCTGTACCGAATCTTTTATCCGCTCCGCTCACCCACTGGCGAAGGACGTCATCCTTTCCCTGATTTCCCTCGATTACGACGATACCTTGATGGCTGCTGCCGGAACCCAGGCGGAAGAAGTCTTTGAAGACATCATCACGCAATACAATGGCAAATATATCCTCGCAGTAGAAGGTAATCCACCGCTGGGCGAGCAGGGGATGTTCTGTATCAGCAGTGGTCGACCGTTTATTGAAAAACTCAAACGCGCCGCCGCCGGAGCCAGTGCGATTATCGCCTGGGGAACCTGCGCGTCCTGGGGCTGCGTGCAGGCCGCGCGGCCCAATCCAACGCAGGCCACACCAATCGACAAAGTGATCACCGACAAACCGATCATTAAAGTGCCGGGCTGCCCGCCGATCCCGGATGTGATGAGCGCCATCATTACCTACATGGTGACCTTTGATCGCTTGCCGGATGTCGACAGAATGGGCCGTCCACTGATGTTCTATGGTCAACGTATCCACGATAAATGCTATCGCCGCGCCCACTTCGACGCCGGAGAGTTCGTGCAGAGCTGGGATGATGACGCTGCCCGTAAAGGTTACTGTCTGTACAAAATGGGCTGCAAAGGGCCTACCACCTATAACGCCTGTTCCTCCACACGCTGGAACGATGGCGTTTCTTTCCCAATCCAGTCTGGTCACGGCTGCCTGGGCTGTGCGGAAAATGGTTTCTGGGATCGCGGTTCGTTCTACAGTCGCGTGGTCGATATTCCGCAAATGGGAACTCATTCCACCGCCGACACCGTCGGTTTAACCGCGCTTGGCGTGGTGGCAGCGGCTGTTGGTGTGCACGCAGTCGCCAGCGCCGTTGACCAGCGCAGACGTCATAACCAGCAACCTACAGAAACCGAACAACAGCCAGGCAATGAGGATAAACAGGCATGAGCACTCAGTACGAAACTCAAGGATACACCATCAATAATGCCGGACGCCGCCTGGTGGTCGACCCGATTACGCGCATTGAAGGCCACATGCGCTGTGAAGTGAATATTAACGATCAGAATGTGATCACCAATGCCGTCTCCTGCGGCACAATGTTTCGCGGGCTGGAGATCATCCTGCAAGGCCGTGATCCACGCGATGCGTGGGCGTTCGTTGAACGTATCTGCGGCGTCTGTACCGGCGTACACGCTCTGGCTTCGGTCTATGCCATCGAAGATGCTATCGGCATTAAAGTGCCGGACAACGCTAATATCATCCGCAACATTATGCTGGCGACGCTCTGGTGCCACGATCATCTGGTGCACTTTTATCAGCTTGCCGGGATGGACTGGATCGATGTGTTAGATGCGCTGAAAGCCGATCCGCGGAAAACCTCCGAACTGGCGCAAAGTCTCTCCTCATGGCCGAAATCATCACCTGGCTATTTCTTCGACGTACAAAACCGCCTGAAGAAATTCGTTGAAGGCGGCCAGTTGGGGATCTTCCGTAACGGTTACTGGGGGCACCCGCAGTACAAACTGCCGCCAGAAGCCAACTTGATGGGCTTTGCTCACTATCTTGAAGCTCTCGATTTCCAGCGTGAAATTGTCAAAATCCACGCGGTCTTTGGTGGTAAAAACCCACATCCAAACTGGATTGTTGGCGGGATGCCGTGCGCTATCAACATTGACGAAAGTGGCGCGGTCGGGGCGGTCAATATGGAGCGCCTGAATCTGGTGCAGTCGATCATTACCCGCACGGCGGATTTCATTAATAACGTGATGATCCCCGACGCTTTAGCCATCGGTCAATTCAACAAACCGTGGAGCGAAATCGGCACTGGTCTTTCTGATAAATGTGTCCTCAGTTACGGGGCGTTCCCGGATATTGCCAACGACTTTGGCGAGAAAAGTCTGCTAATGCCTGGCGGCGCGGTGATCAACGGCGACTTCAAAAATGTGCTGCCAGTGGATTTAGTCGATCCGCAACAAGTGCAGGAATTTGTCGATCACGCCTGGTATTGTTATCCCAACGATCAGGTCGGGCGTCATCCGTTCGATGGTATTACCGACCCGTGGTACAACCCCGGCGATGTCAAAGGCAGCGATACCAACATTCAGCAGCTGAATGAACAGGAACGCTACTCGTGGATCAAAGCGCCACGCTGGCGCGGTAACGCGATGGAAGTGGGGCCGCTGGCACGCACATTGATCGCTTATCACAAAGGCGATGCTGCGACCGTTGAGTCGGTCGATCGCATGATGTCGGCGTTGAACCTGCCGCTTTCCGGCATCCAGTCAACGTTGGGCCGCATTTTGTGCCGCGCGCACGAAGCGCAGTGGGCCGCAGGTAAGTTGCAATACTTCTTCGACAAGCTGATGACCAACCTGAAAAACGGCAATCTTGCCACCGCCTCCACTGAAAAATGGGAACCTGCAACCTGGCCGACAGAGTGCCGTGGTGTCGGTTTTACCGAAGCGCCGCGCGGGGCGTTAGGCCACTGGGCTGCCATTCGCGATGGCAAGATAGATCTCTACCAGTGCGTGGTGCCGACCACCTGGAACGCCAGCCCGCGCGACCCCAAAGGGCAAATTGGCGCTTATGAAGCCGCGCTGATGAACACCAAAATGGCGATCCCCGAGCAACCGCTGGAGATCCTGCGTACTCTGCACAGCTTTGACCCGTGCCTCGCCTGTTCAACACACGTGCTGGGCGACGACGGTAGCGAGCTGATCTCCGTGCAGGTGCGTTAACAGCGAAGGAGAATCATCATGCAACAGAAAAGCGACAACGTTGTCAGTCACTATGTCTTTGAAGCACCCGTGCGGATATGGCACTGGCTGACGGTGTTATGCATGGCGGTGTTGATGGTCACCGGTTACTTTATCGGCAAGCCGCTGCCTTCGGTCAGCGGTGAGGCGACGTATCTGTTTTATATGGGCTACATCAGGTTAATTCACTTCAGCGCCGGGATGGTTTTTACCGTGGTCTTGCTGATGCGGATCTACTGGGCTTTTGTCGGCAATCGCTACTCACGCGAGCTGTTTATCGTGCCGGTATGGCGTAAAAGCTGGTGGCAGGGCGTGTGGTATGAAATCCGTTGGTATCTGTTTCTGGCAAAACGTCCGAGTGCCGATATAGGTCATAACCCCATCGCCCAGGCGGCGATGTTCGGCTATTTCCTGATGTCGGTATTTATGATCGTCACCGGCTTTGCGCTGTACAGCGAACATAGTCAGTACGCTATTTTTGCGCCGTTCCGTTATGTGGTGGAATTTTTCTACTGGACGGGCGGCAACTCAATGGACATTCACAGCTGGCATCGGCTGGGGATGTGGCTGATTGGCGCGTTTGTTATCGGTCATGTCTACATGGCGCTGCGTGAAGACATCATGTCCGACGACACAGTGATCTCCACCATGGTCAACGGCTACCGTAGCCACAAATTTGGCAAAATAAGTAACAAGGAGCGTTCATGAGCGAGCAACGCGTGGTGGTAATGGGGCTGGGCAATCTGCTGTGGGCCGATGAAGGCTTCGGCGTGCGGGTGGCGGAACGGTTGTATGCCCATTACCACTGGCCCGATGAAGTCGAGATTGTTGATGGCGGCACTCAGGGACTGAACTTGCTGGGGTATGTCGAAAGCGCCAGCCACTTGCTGATTCTCGACGCCATTGATTACGGGCTGGAACCCGGAACGCTACGAACGTATGCCGGAGAACGCATTCCGGCCTATCTCAGCGCGAAGAAAATGAGCCTGCACCAGAACAGTTTCTCCGAAGTACTGGCGCTGGCAGATATCCGCGGAAATCTGCCAGCACATATTGCCCTCGTCGGCCTGCAACCCGCGATGCTCGACGACTACGGCGGTAGCCTGAGCGAACTGGCTCGGGAGCAACTGCCCGCCGCGGAACAGGGGGCGCTGGCGCAACTGGCTGCGTGGGGAATTGAGCCGCAACCGGCTAATGAATCGCGCTGTCTCAATTATGACTGTCTGTCGATGGAAAACTACGAAGGCGTTCGCTTGCGCCAGTACCGGATGACGCTGGAGGAGCAGGAATGAGCAACGACACGCCATTTGATGCGTTGTGGCAACGTATGCTGGCGCGCGGCTGGACGCCGATCAGTGAATCCCGTCTTGACGACTGGCTTACGCAAGCGCCAGACGGTGTGGTGTTATTAAGCAGTGACCTGAAACGCACGCCAGAGGTCAGCGATAATCCGGTAATGATTGGCGAATTACTGCGCGAGTTTCCTGATTATACATGGCAGGTAGCGATTGCCGACCTTGAGCAAAGCGAAGCCATCGGTGATCGTTTTGGCGTATTTCGTTTTCCCGCCACACTGGTGTTTACCGGTGGTAGCTATCGCGGCGTGCTGAATGGTATTCACCCGTGGGCGGAACTGATAAACCTGATGCGCGGGCTTGTCGAACCGCAACAGGAGCGTGCCTCATGAGCGAAACTTTTTTCCATCTGCTGGGGCCAGGAACGCAGCCTGATGATGATAGTTTTAGCATGAATCCACTGCCGATTACCTGTCAGGTGAATGATGAACCGAGCATGGCTGCCCTGGAACAGTGTGTGCATAGCCCGCAGGTGATTGCGCTATTAAACGAGTTGCAACATCAACTAAGCGAGCGCCAGCCGCCGCTGGGCGAGGTGCTGGCAGTCGATCTGTTCAATCTCAACGCCGACGATCGTCACTTTATCAATACGCTTCTCGGGGAAGGGGAAGTGTCAGTGCGCATTCAGCAGGCTGACGACAGTGAAAGTGAAATACAGGAGGCGATCTTCTGCGGATTATGGCGGGTGCGCAGACGTTGCGGCGAACAGTTGCTGGAGGACAAACTGGAGGCTGGCTGCGCGCCGCTGGCATTGTGGCAGGCGGCAACGCAAAACGTCTTGCCGACAGATTCTCTGTTACCGCCGCCCATTGATGGCCTGATGAATGGCCTACCGCTGGCTCATGAATTACTGGCACATGTACGTAATCCTGACGCGCAGCCGCACAGCATTAATCTGACGCAATTACCTATCAGCGAGGCTGATCGGCTTTTTCTCTCACGTCTCTGTGGGCCGGGAAATATTCAGATTCGCACCATTGGCTACGGCGAGAGCTATATCAACGCGACCGGCCTGCGGCATGTCTGGCATTTACGCTGTACGGACACCTTAAAAGGCCCGTTACTTGAGAGTTATGAAATCTGCCCAATACCGGAAGTGGTGCTGGCAGCGCCAGAAGATTTGGTCGACTCTGCGCAGCGGCTTAGCGAGGTATGTCAGTGGCTGGCGGAAGGTGCACCGACGTAAAAAGACGGTAAGTATCGCTTTCAGGCTTATGAATATCGCAATCGGCGAATACCTCTGGTCGTAGAGTTTCAGGATAAAGAGGGAGATCTACCATTAACGGGTTATTTTTCTCTCTTCGCCTACAGGAGTGCGCATGTGGGATGTCATTGATTTATCGCGCTGGCAGTTTGCTCTGACCGCGCTGTATCACTTTTTATTTGTACCCCTTACCCTGGGGCTGATTTTTTTGCTGGCTATCATGGAAACCATTTACGTGGTCACCGGCAAAACAATCTACCGCGATATGACGCGCTTCTGGGGTAAGCTCTTCGGTATCAACTTTGCTCTTGGCGTGGCTACCGGCCTGACGATGGAGTTTCAGTTTGGTACTAACTGGTCATTCTATTCCAACTATGTGGGCGATATTTTTGGCGCACCGCTGGCGATGGAAGCATTAATGGCCTTCTTCCTCGAATCCACCTTTGTCGGGCTGTTCTTCTTCGGCTGGCAACGGCTGAATAAATACCAGCACCTGCTGGTGACGTGGCTGGTGGCGTTCGGTTCAAATCTCTCTGCGTTGTGGATATTGAATGCCAACGGTTGGATGCAATACCCGACCGGTGCGCATTTTGATATCGACACCCTTCGTATGGAAATGACCAGCTTCAGCGAGCTGGTCTTTAACCCGGTCAGCCAGGTGAAATTTGTGCACACCGTAATGGCGGGCTACGTGACCGGGGCCATGTTTATTATGGCGATCAGCGCCTGGTATTTACTGCGCGGACGGGAGCGCGATGTTGCATTACGCTCGTTTGCCATCGGTTCCGTCTTCGGTACTCTGGCGATTATCGGTACGCTGCAACTCGGAGACAGTTCTGCGTATGAAGTCGCGCAAGTACAACCGGTAAAACTGGCGGCAATGGAAGGGGAGTGGCAAACGGAACCTGCACCTGCACCGTTCCATGTAGTTGCCTGGCCGGAACAGGATCAAGAGCGTAACGCCTTTGCCATCAAAATTCCTGCGCTGCTAGGGATCCTCGCCACTCACTCATTAGATAAACCCGTGCCGGGTCTGAAGAATTTGATGGCTGAAACCTACCCACGCTTGCAACGCGGACGTATGGCCTGGCTGTTAATGCAGGAAATATCGCAAGGCAATCGTGAGCCGCATGTGTTGCAGGCATTCCGGGAGCTGGAAGGCGACCTTGGTTACGGCATGTTGCTCTCCCGCTATGCGCCGGATATGAACCATGTCACAGCTGCACAGTACCAGGCGGCGATGCGTGGCGCGATACCTCAGGTTGCGCCGGTATTCTGGAGTTTCCGCATCATGGTGGGCTGTGGTTCTCTGCTGCTACTGGTGATGCTGATTGCGCTTGTCCAGACGCTGCGTGGCAAAATCGACCAGCATCGCTGGGTACTGAAAATGGCGCTCTGGAGTTTGCCGCTGCCGTGGATTGCGATTGAAGCCGGGTGGTTTATGACCGAGTTTGGTCGGCAGCCGTGGGCGATACAGGACATCTTACCGACATACTCCGCGCACTCCGCTTTAACCACAGGACAACTGGCTTTCTCACTGATCATGATCGTAGGGCTTTACACCCTGTTCTTAATCGCCGAAGTCTACCTGATGCAGAAATATGCCCGTCTGGGGCCGAGCGCGATGCAGAGTGAACAACCGACGCAGCAACAGGGGTAAAGGAGAAAATCATGTTTGATTATGAAACATTGCGCTTCATCTGGTGGCTGCTGATTGGCGTGATCCTGGTGGTCTTTATGATCTCCGATGGATTTGACATGGGGATCGGCTGTCTGCTGCCGCTGGTGGCGCGTAATGATGATGAACGCCGGATAGTGATAAACAGCGTTGGCGCGCACTGGGAAGGCAATCAGGTCTGGTTAATCCTCGCAGGTGGGGCATTATTTGCCGCCTGGCCCAGAGTGTATGCAGCGGCGTTTTCCGGCTTTTATGTGGCGATGATTCTGGTGCTGTGCTCGCTGTTCTTCCGCCCGCTGGCCTTTGATTATCGCGGAAAAATCGCCGATGCACGCTGGCGTAAAATGTGGGATGCCGGACTGGTCATCGGCAGTCTGGTGCCGCCGGTAGTCTTCGGTATCGCCTTCGGCAACTTGTTGCTCGGCGTGCCGTTTGCCTTTACACCGCAATTACGCGTGGAGTATCTCGGCAGCTTCTGGCAACTGCTGACGCCATTCCCTTTATTGTGCGGATTGCTCAGCCTTGGGATGGTGATTTTGCAAGGTGGCGTCTGGTTACAACTGAAAACTGTTGGTGTGATTCATCTGCGTTCACAGCTGGCGACTAAACGGGCTGCACTGTTGGTGATGCTGTGCTTTTTGCTGGCGGGTTACTGGCTGTGGGTCGGTATTGATGGCTTTGTACTGCTCGCCCAGGATGCTAACGGTCCTTCCAATCCGTTAATGAAACTGGTGGCAGTGCTACCTGGTGCCTGGATGAATAATTTCGTCGAATCGCCCGTTCTGTGGATCTTCCCGCTGCTGGGGTTCTTCTGCCCATTGCTGACGGTGATGGCGATTTATCGTGGTCGCTCGGGTTGGGGATTTTTGATGGCATCATTGATGCAATTTGGCGTGATTTTCACGGCAGGTATTACGCTGTTTCCTTTTGTCATGCCGTCAAGCGTGAGTCCAATCTCCAGCCTGACGTTGTGGGACAGCACTTCCAGTCAGTTGACGCTGAGCATTATGTTGGTAATCGTGCTGATATTTTTGCCCATTGTGTTGCTCTACACTCTCTGGAGCTACTACAAAATGTGGGGGCGCATGACAACAGAAACTCTCCGCCGTAACGAAAACGAGCTGTACTAAGGAGCAGGAACAATGTGGTATTTACTTTGGTTCGTCGGCATTTTGTTGATGTGTTCGCTCTCCACCCTTGTGTTGGTATGGCTGGACCCGCGTCTGAAAAGTTAACGAACGTAAGCCTGATGAGGCGTATTAGCGTCGCATCAGGCAATCAATAATGTCGGATATGAAAAGCGGAAACATATCGATGAAAGCGATCTTGATCCCATTCTTATCTCTTCTGATTCCGTTCACCCCGCAATCTGCATTCGCTCAGAGTGAGCCGGAGCTGAAGCTGGAAAGTGTGGTGATTGTCAGTCGTCATGGTGTGCGTGCCCCAACCAAGGCCACGCAACTGATGCAGGATGTCACCCCAGACGCATGGCCAACATGGCCGGTAAAACTGGGGTGGCTGACACCGCGCGGTGGTGAGCTAATCGCTTATCTCGGACATTACCAACGCCAGCGTCTGGTGGCTGACGGATTGCTGGCGAAAAAGGGGTGCCCGCAGCCTGGTCAGGTCGCGATTATTGCTGATGTCGACGAGCGTACCCGTAAAACAGGCGAAGCCTTCGCCGCCGGGCTGGCACCTGACTGTGCAATAACCGTACATACCCAGGCAGATACGTCCAGTCCCGATCCGTTATTTAATCCTCTAAAAACTGGCATTTGCCAACTGGATAACGCGAACGTGACTGACGCGATCCTCAGCAGGGCAGGAGGGTCAATTGCTGACTTTACCGGGCATCGGCAAACGGCGTTTCGCGAACTGGAACAGGTGCTTAATTTCCCACAATCAAACTTGTGCCTTAACCGTGAGAAACAGGACGAAAGCTGTTCATTAACGCAGGTATTACCATCGGAACTCAAGGTGAGCGCCGACAATGTCTCATTAACCGGTGCGGTAAGCCTGGCGTCAATGCTGACGGAGATATTTCTCCTGCAACAAGCACAGGGAATGCCGGAGCCGGGGTGGGGAAGGATCACCGATTCACACCAGTGGAACACCTTGCTAAGCCTGCATAACGCGCAGTTTTATTTGCTACAACGCACGCCAGAGGTTGCCCGCAGTCGTGCCACCCCGTTGTTGGATTTGATCATGACAGCGTTGATGCCCCATCCACCGCAAAAACAGGTGTATGGTGTGACATTACCCACTTCAGTGCTGTTTATCGCCGGACACGATACTAATCTGGCAAATCTCGGCGGCGCACTGGAGCTCAACTGGACGCTTCCAGGTCAGCCGGATAACACACCGCCAGGTGGTGAACTGGTGTTTGAACGCTGGCGTAGGCTAAGTGATAACAGCCATTGGATTCAGGTTTCGCTGGTCTTCCAGACTTTACAGCAGATGCGTGATAAAACGCCGCTATCATTAAATACGCCGCCCGGAGAGGTGAAACTGACCCTGGCAGGATGTGAAGAGCGAAACGCGCAGGGCATGTGTTCGTTGGCCGGTTTTACGCAAATCGTGAATGAAGCACGCATACCGGCGTGCAGTTTGTAATGCATAAAAAAAGAGCATTCAGTTACCTGAATGCTCTGAAGCTGATGACAAACGAAGAACTGTCTGATGCGTAGGCCGGAAAAGGCGTTCACGCCGCATCCGGCCACCTTACCTTCAGTTTTACTCTTTCTCGGAGTAACTATAACCGTAATAGTTATAGCCATAACTGTAAGCGGTGCTGGCGCGTTTAATCACACCATTGAGGATTGCGCCTTTAATATTAACGCCAGCCTGTTCCAGACGCTGCATTGACAAGCTCACCTCTTTGGCGGTGTTCAAGCCAAAACGCGCAACCAGCAGGCTGGTGCCGACAGAGCGCCCCACGACCGCAGCATCGCTCACCGCCAGCATCGGCGGCGTATCGACAATCACCAGATCGTAATGGTCGTTCGCCCATTCCAGTAATTGACGCATCCGATCGCGCATCAGCAGTTCAGACGGGTTAGGTGGCACCTGACCGCGAGTAATCACATCAAAGCCTCCTTTGCCAAAATGCTGGATCACTTTGTTGAGCTCATCTTTCCCTGCCAGATATTCCGACAAGCCATGTTCATTACTCACGGTAAACAGGTTATGCGAATAACCACGACGTAAGTCGGCATCAATAAATAACACTTTTTGATCGGACTGGGCGATCACCGCCGCCAGAGTTGAACTGACGAACGTTTTACCACTGTCTGGCGTCGCACCGGTGATCATCAGAATGTTATTCTCTGTCTCCATCATAGCGAAGTGCAGACTGGTTCGTAGCGCACGTACGGCTTCCACAGCAGAATCCGCCGGGTTATCCACCGCCAGGAAGGGGATATTTTTAGTACGATGGCGCTGCTGATTAGAAAATAAATTTTTCTTACGTAGACGGGTACGCTTATCCAGCCACTCGGACATCGGGATAGTGGCATAAACGCTGATGCCGTGCTCTTCCAGTTGTTCCGGTGCTTCTACACCACGACGCAACATCGCACGCGCCAGCACGGCACCCACCGAAATAAACAGGCCAAGAATAAAACCAAGCACCACATTCAACGCTTTTTTCGGTTTCACTGGCTGCGGCTGAGTGACTGCCGGGTCGATAATCCGCACGTTACCAATCGCACTGGATTTCGAAATACTCAACTCCTGCTGGCGGTTAAGTAATTGCAGATATACCGCACGGCCCGCTTCTACGTCACGGCTTAAACGCAATACTTCCTGTTGAGTGGAAGGCATTGCCGATACCCGCTTATTCAGGCGTTTGCGTTCTTGCTCCAGCGTCTGGCGTTTTTCCAGCAGCGCACGATAAGTTGGGTGATCTTTCTTATACAGCTGGGAGATCTCTGCCTCGCGGAAGGTCAGCTCATTGAGTTGATTATCAACGTTAACAATCTGCTCAAGAACGGCTTTGGCTTCCAGGTTAAGGTCAACCGAATCGCGCTGCTGGCGATAAACGTTGAGTTTTTCTTCCGCCTGGTCCAGCTCGCTGCGCACTTCTGGCAACTGGCGCTGTAAGAATTCAAGGCTTTGTGAATCCTGCGCCGCCTGGCGAGCGATATTCTGTTGCAAATAGTTGTTAGCGATGCTGTTCAGAATACGAGTAATCAACTGGGGATCATCACCGGTCATGGTAAGTTCCAGCATCCCGCTTTCTTTACTGCGTTCGCTAACGGTAAAGGTTTCCTGCAACGCGTTAATCGCTTCCAGTTCGGTACGCTGGCTCAGGACAAACTGCGTTCCTGGTTTGGCCTTAATGTCCGCGATAGTCAGCGCAACGCCGTCTTTTTCCAGACGCTGGCCGACCATACCATTGACGGTGAACCCTTCACCTTCCAGCGTATAGTGGCCATTTTCCCCAACTGTGAGTGTAAGTTGCTGATCCTGACCATTCAGTTGTGGGATGTGCATCCAGCTGATCGCCAGCTCACCTGGTTTCTCTTTGGTTAATCTCGCCCAGCCGCGACCCACAATCGGAAAATACTTTTGCTCAACTATGTCGCGCAGATTCAGTTCAGCAATGGTTTTACCGAGAATCATGCGTGATTGCAGTAGTTGGATCTCCGGTGCTGACTCGGGCGATGAGTTAGGGATCATATCGCTCAGGCCGCTGAGAATGGCGTTGCCCTGTTTCTGCTCAACCTGGACCAGCGTATCTGCCTGATAAATTGGCGTGCTTAACAGCGAGTAAGCGACAGCGATCAGCGTGAATAACGCAGTCACGCTGATAATAAACTTACGGTGATCCCATAACTCGCCGACCAGACGAAGCAGATCGATCTCATTTTCCTGAGTGCTGCCTGGTGGCGTATTCATATTTTTAGTTGTCATCGTATTTTATAAACTCAAATTACCGGCTGAGGCGCTTCGCCCATTCCTGACTGGCGCGCTCCAACATACCGTAGACATGCTCAAATGCGTCCTGACTTTTACGATAGGGATCCGGGATCTCTTTCTGTTCCAGCCATTGCCCAAACAGCATTGTCTTCCCGCGGACCTCGGGAGCGATTGCCGTAACCTGAGCAATATGTTCCGACTCCATTGCCAGAATCAGATCGTAATTTCGTGCCATCTCAGCAGTGAGCTTACGTCCGGCATGTCCTTCAAGAGATACGCCATGATTAGCGGCAACATCTGCCGCTGTTGCATCTGCAGGGTGCTTTACCAGACCATGAACACCTGCCGATTTGACTTTTACGCCTGGCAGACGTTTACGCAGCAAGCGCTCGCCAATGGGCGAACGGCAAATGTTGCCGGTACAAACCACCAGGATTGAGTTAAATTTTAGTTGGGCCATGTTTGAATCCACCGTGAAGTCTCTGTCAGGTCATGCACCCCGGAAATCGTCGGTACCAGCAGAGAAATCACACGGTTCCAACGAGCCAGCGGCGCGGTAGTGACATAAACAATGTCGTAAGGTTCAAGCTGGAATTCCGTTCCGAGTATCATTGCCGATGCGTCCTTCGCATTCAGCTGATAAATATTGGCGATTTTGCCATTCTGCTTGTTTTGCGTTGCACGAATAACAAAAATCCCCGTCGCGTCGGCGACATCCTGATTCATACCCTCAGCGTTACCCAGCGCTTCCGCCAGGGTCATACCGCTGCGGTCCATTTTCAGCGTGCTCTGTTTACCCACTTCACCCATCACGAAGACTTTCAGATCATCGTTGCGCGGAATAAATAAAATATCGCCCGGGTGCAGCAGTTTGTTCTGGCGCAAGTCGCCACGCTGCATCAGCGCATAGAGGTTCACTTTGGTCTTTACGCCATTCTGGGTGAGCACCACGTTGCGCCAGTCTGCATCTGCGGTCAGACCGCCCGCGGCGTTAATCGCATCCATGATGGTCAGAGGAATATTGGTAATCGGCTGCTGACCCGATTTGCTGACTTCGCCGGTGACGTACGCTTTTTGCGATCGGAACGCCGCGACGCTGACATCGACCTGCGGGCTTTCAATGACTGAGTCCAGACGCGCTGTAATCTCGTTGCGTACTTGGGTAAGCGTTTTCCCGGCCACTTTCAGGCGACCAATATAAGGGTAGAAAATTGCACCATCAGCGTTAACCCAGTTGCCAGTATCACTGGCGCTACGATATTGCCCTGCGGGTGTGGTTAGTTCCGGGTGATCCCAGACCGTCACCATCAACACATCACCAATGCCGATACGATATTCATAGTTCGCGATTTGCTGCTCCAGCTCCGGGTTAGCCTGCGACATAATCGGTTTGGCGCGCAGCTGATCAATCAATCCTGGCGTGACGGGATAGATATTGACCATTTTGTCCAGGTCATACTGATTGTCAGGTAGTTCAATGACATCCTTGTTACTGGTCGATAAACTCTGACCAGGAACAAGGGTACATGCTGTCAAAGACAGAACAGCCAATGTCAGTACCGAAAACTTAAAAATGTTCTTTTTCATTGGTTTATATTTATCAGTCATTGTAATGTTATGAATTACGTCAGGTTATTGTCCAACCGGTACTTCTCGCTCTGCCGTCATTGGATAGAGCTGGTATTTGCGTGACAGCATTTGTCCACCATCACGCGTCAATGGTGTCCACGAAACCACCGCGCGGTTGCGGTTAGGTCCAATGGTCATCAAGTCGAACGGAATCGAGATATAAAAACCTTTACTAAAGCCGCCTTCGCCGTAGTCATCTTTAGATACGTTACTGATTGCCGCCCATACTCCTACTGCCACACCGCTGTCAAAGCGTTTGGCGACGTCGATGGTTGCCCCTTTATCTTTTGCCAGATATTGACCAACGCTGAGTTTCATCAGTACGCCGTTGAGCGTCGGCGGGTTCCAGTAAGCCGTCACGAAACCTGTTGGCGTGGAATAATCGGTGAAGCGCATCATGTTGTCCCAGTCACGCTGCTTCACGTAGTTAACGTCCACCCCCAGCGCCCAGCTGGCATCGAGCGGGCGATAAAGCAGCTCGGAACCAACACCGGCATACATCGTTTCCAGATAACCGCCGTACACCTGGCCATAGAAACCGTTGCCTAAGTCGGCAAAATAGTTCGCCTGTAAGTTGTTGAGATAAACGTCATTGCGAACGTAATCACGGATATGCGTGCGCACGCGGGGGAGGGTAGAGTCCGCGGGTAACAGCGAAGACTTAAACTTGTCGTAGTTATTGTAAATATTGGTGAAAATACCGCCATCAAGCAGCAGGTGGTCGGTAAACCAGTAGCGGGCGCTGGACATCAGCCCTAGCTGGAACATATAGAAATCTTCCGGGCCGCCCAGCGACTGTGAAAGTGTTGGGTTGAAAGAGTAGCTAAAGCGATCTTCACGAATACGGTAGCCCCGACCAAAGGCAGAAAGATCTTCAGCTTCAACACGTTGTTGTTGCAGTGGCTCTGATTGACCAGGCGCTGTACCGGCCAGCTGTTTGCGCAGGCTGGCTACGTCGGTTTCGGTCGTCACCATCGCCATATGCTCGCGCTTTTGCGTCACGCTAATCTTCTCAACGCCTTGCGGCAGGTTATTCACCAGAATCCGGTTGGCACGATCGACCGCTTCACGAGAGTCACGGTATTTGTATTGCTGACCAGACATATATAGCGTCTTATCGCGCAGCTGAATTTCTGGCGCGTCAAAGCCCGCGTTATACTTCAACGCGGTAAGTTGGTTCGCTACTGTGGTGTACTGCAATCCTTCAGATTCCGGCGCAGGTTGATATGCCAGTTTTGGCGTATCGCGCAGGGCAGGGCGCAGATCGTTGAAATTGGTCCGTAACGTGAAGCCAAACATCAACGTGTTACCGCGTTCATAACTCAGGTTGAGATCTGCCCAGCTGGCAGCACGATACACAGCACCGAAATTGAAATGGCTTGCCTGAGGCAGTTTGCCAGCGAAATCATTCTGGTAATTGTTGCCGTCGTATTCGAGTTTCAGACGCAGGGGATTCCACGGCGTTTGATACTCAATGCCGCCAAAGATGGACGCCGGGCCACGAAAGATATCGCTAAAGCTGATATCGCCCGCATCGTGAGACTCTGCACGATGACAATATTTATCGCTCACCCGGCAAAACGGGTTGGTAATATTGCCCGCATTACCGGCGTAGCCCCATGCCATCCCGAGGGTGAAATCAAATGGCCCCGCTTGCTTGCTGGCCACCAAATATTCACCGTCAAACAGACCCGTACCAGCAATATCACGTTTACCAAACGCCACTTGCGGTAGCCAGTAACCTTCTTCCCACAGGCGAAGTTTAAAATCGAAAGATTTGTCTTTGTATGACTGATCGCCGCTGAAATCTTCCCACTGGCTATATTTGCGTGTGCGCACATCCGTATAACGAATGGTGCCTTCCAGCCATGGGAACAGCGCCACGGACGTGGAGTAGAAACGGTATTGATCGTTATCCCGGTAGTTGACGCTGAATTCACCTTCCGGTGCGATGCGCGCATTTGGCATCTGCAACAATCCTGTGCCGCCAAAGTCTGATTGCGACGACCCCAGCGGATCCGGGTAGGTTAATACTTCAGCATGACAGGCACTGGAGACGGCAATGGCCAGGCAGCTTAAAAGATAAGAGTTCTTCTTCATCAGTCAGGAACACGTTGCGTTAAAACAGACACAATCTGGTCATTTAAATCAGCATATTTTTCGGGCAGTACATGCGCAGAAAAGCCCAACCAAAGCTGGCTGCCAGGCGGTGGTTCCACATGTCTTTTATTCCACAGGGCAACAGGGGCGACGACAGTCTCACCCTCAGGCGTAATCACCATAACGTTATTCTTGTCCGCGCCTGCAAGGCGGGGGTGATCTTGCAGATAATCGGTAACGCTACGGCCTGCCTGCCAGGGCAATTGCCCAGCCCCAGAAACCGCACCCAGCAGAGTAATAGTCACCGGACGCTGTACGGTATAGAGCGTATAGTCCCCGACCAGCGGGGGATTGCTGTTCTCATCCACTCGTACAAAATCAGGGTCCAGTTTGACCGGTAAGCGACCAGTGATATTGAGATTGAGTAACTGCTGGCGCACGGATTTAATCGTTGCCGCCACATCGTCGTCAGCTTCTGCTTCCCAGGAAGCAAGCTGTGCCATGACATGTTGGTAGTCTTTAAGCGCTTTAGCTTTCGCCGCGGAGTCGGTCAGCAAGACTCCAGGCCACCAGAGGCGATCGCGCAGTTGCGGTTGTGTCACCAACTGGACAACATTCTCCACGGGGCCAACGGAAAGGGGCTGTTGTTCGCCAGGCAGATAAATAGTCACCGTTCCTTGCGCAAAGGCATGGGGTGTCATTACGTAAAGTACGCTGGCAATGAAATACGACTGTAATTTATTCATGGTGCGGGTTTAAGAAACGTCATTTCTACGGGAATAACCCCTGCGCCTAACATTTGCCGACTTTGACGAACCTGGCCAGTAGCCGAATCGACCCAGAATGTGTTTTGCCACTGTTTTTCTGGCAGCGTGGAAGTCACCTCTTCCTGCCAGACATTACACAGCACATCGCGACCCGCAATATTCAGCGTCTCTAATCCAGCAAAGGAAAAAGTGGAACTCAGGGTCGCAGAGCGAAAATGATTGTCTTCACTCCAGAGAATATCGCGCGTCCAGCGGCTGCCGTCTTTTATTGCCAGCGCGTTACGCAGAGGGTCCTGCCCGGAATTTGTCACTTCCAGCAGATTATTATTAAGTTTGACGGTTTTTAAAAGACGTCCATTGTGGGTAACCAGCATGGCGTTATCCTGGGATAACCATTTGCTTTGTTCTTGTTCTATATATCCCAGTACCACAAAGATTCGTTGCCCTTCATTAAGGCGTAAATACATCGTGGAATAAGGCAACGCCTGGATCTGCTGATCCGCTACGGTGATATCCTGATTATCGAAAAGGCTGGCGCGAAATGTATCGACCATACTTTGCTGGCTGTGTGTACATCCCGCAAGAAATAGTGCGAAAATCGATAAAATAAGAGGGCGCACCTTTAATCCTTGAAAGGTTAATTAAAAAAATGCAAATCTCTAAAGCCCGGTACGAATATCGCAACCGGGTATCATTTAACTTTAATTTTGACGCGCTAAAGCAGTATTAGCGCGTAGTGGACGTGGTGGTTGAGGTGTTATGAGAACCGCCATCGCCACTGTCATTTGCTGCAACTACTGCCAAAGTCGCTGCACCAACAGCCGTTGCCACACCGACAACCGTCGCCGTGCCGACCGCGCCAGCAGCTACGCCACCGGTGGTAGCAGCAGTCGTAGTGGCACCAGTAGTGGTCGTTGTGGTGCCAGTAGTACCCGTCGTTGCCTCGGTCCCGTTTGCTGCTTCTGGTGCAGCAAACGCAGCTGGCGTCGTCAACATGAAGGCCATAAGGATTGCAGAAAGCTTGTGTTTCATAACTTTTCCTTTATTCATCGCATGGACAATACGTACGCTTGAGATCAGGATTGTCTACTTTGAGTATAACATCCTTGTGAAATCTCCCTTTCCGCATACCGTCGGTACTATATACCGCGAGTGGGAAAGGCGCGCAGAGAGAAATATAAGATTGTTAACGATTTCCCTCTGGAAATACGACTTGTGAGCATAAGATAAATCTTAGAAAAATACAAATTAAAGATAAGAAAATTGTTAAGAAAGCTATTAACTATTGTTGGTGATATAGTTTCAAACGGTACTATGATTGACTGTTAAGTGGCATTTATAACTATTAGGTGCAGAGATATTCGGCCAAATGGATTTGTTTTCTGGGGTGAAAGTAACTTTTGTTATAATGTGCGATGTTGACTATTGAGCTTTTTTAATAAAAACAGCCAGCTTTAAACAAGCTGCGTCATCTTAAGAGAGATAAACATTTGCCGCTGTTGGTCCGCGTAGGCCATTTACGCGGCAAAATTCCACGCGTAATCCTGGTATAAGCACTTCTGCGTCGCGGGGAGTGAATGCGGAAATATGGACCTGGACTTCTTTACGACCGTCGGAGGGGATAATGAATCCTTTGCCGCTTTTGCGATCAAAGGTTTTGACAATTCCTGTCATTTTACGGGACAAACAAATTCCTTACTGAAAATACTGCGCTGCACTATACGGGGTTAATAAAATAAAGCCAGCGATATTTAAGACCGCCGGACGGCTAAAATAAAAATTGCTTAATCTCAATTATCATGCGTTAATAGCTGCGTCGGTTTGAAAGACAGACAGCATACAAAGTAGTTTACTAAAGCAGTTCTCATTATCAGGCATTATCCCCTTCTTTTGAGTCTCTCTCCTGAACACTAAGTAGTTTCTGTATTAAAGCCCTGTTTGCCGAAAGGCCCAAAATGAAGGAAGTAAAATATGTCTAATAAAATGACTGGTTTAGTAAAATGGTTTAACGCAGATAAAGGTTTTGGCTTTATCACTCCTGATGATGGCAGCAAAGACGTTTTCGTCCATTTCACCGCCATCCAGAGCAATGAATTCCGCACGCTGAACGAAAATCAGAAAGTTGAATTTTCTATTGAGCAGGGGCAACGTGGTCCCGCGGCAGCGAACGTTGTTACGCTCTAAGGTTGCCGTTATTACTCAACATCTCCATTTCCGCTGTCCATGTTGTCATGGTTCACAGTACCGCACATCGGCATTCGATGTGACGGAGCGAAATCCTTTAGGGGCAAAGTGTATTTTTTGTAAATCGACGATGATCACCTTTGATAACGTCGCGCTGCAAATACGCACTGACCATGCGCCGCTGGATTTCACAAAATAAGATCAGGCTCCCTCGTGGAGCCTTTTTTATATCTGCCTTATTTTTCTTCAGCACTGTATGTATAGTAAGCGATAACCTGTTGATTATTGAATCTTTAGGGGAGATGGCTTATAACATTTCTTACCTGACCAGGGTACCGGGAACCAACACCTTACTGGCGTGTTGCTGTCTTTTAAGACCAGAAGAGGTTAACAGTGAATATTGAAGAGTTAAAAAAACAAGCCGAAACGGAAATCGCTGACTTTATCGCGCAAAAAATCGCCGAGCTGAACAAGAATACAGGGAAAGAAGTCTCTGAAATTCGCTTCACCGCACGAGAAAAAATGACCGGGCTTGAAAGCTATGATGTCAAAATCAAAATAATGTGATTTTGTGAACATCACCCCGTGCGAGGTGATGTTCCGCTTGTTGCTAATTTAGTGACCAATCATTGGCGCTTGCGGAATTAAGCGTCGGTACAATTCCTCCGGCACCGGGCTTTGCCATACTCCCGCATACATTGCGTAACCAATCACCGCAAACATAATCCCCAGAACCAGTAGCGTCATTAACCAGCCAGACAACGCAAAGGCTTTTTTATTTGCCGCAGGTTTTTGCAGTGAAAAGGTCAATGTTGAGGCTACCGGACATGACTCTACGCAAGTCATACAACCGGTACATTCCACGGTTCGTACCTGAATTAATTTATCGACTGGGATCCGCGATGGGCAATTTTTTGCGCATTTGCCACAGTCGATACAACTTTCGGCATTGCGACGAATCTTAAACGGCGACAATAGCGAAACCACGCCCATCAGCGCGCCATAGGGGCAAAGATAACGACACCAGGCATGGCGAATAAACAGACTGACAATCAGCAAAACGGTCACGCTGATTAATGTCGCGGTCCCCATATGACGAAAGAAATCGAGCATTTTAACGTCCATCACCACGCTGTAGGGCGACAACATAAAATAGTGAATAGCCTGAGCGGGCATCAATAACGCGATATAGAGAAAAAAACTCAACAGCAAATACTTCACGCCGCGCAGAGGAATATCCAGACAGCGGGGAAGGACAAATTGCCGACCAAACAGTTTGTTACCGAGATCGCCGATTAATTCAGAAAGCGTACCAACCGGGCATAACCATGAACAAAAGGCCTTTTTTAGTAATAGACTGATGACGATAAAAGCGACCAATAACAGCATCGCGGCGGCGTGGACGGACGGTAACTGGCCTGTTGCAAGGCTATATTTCAGATTCATCAGACCGGCAATCGGTAGCCAGCCTTCGATGCCTCCTGGCCTGGCGACAAATGTCGTACTACCTGCCGTTTCGTAATAGCGCACCCAATACCAGAACGTGATGGCAATATAAATATTAATTGCCAACAGTAATAATTGCGTCGCTTTACGCCAGGTCGTGGCATTGCGCCAGTCATTCCACGGTAATTTGCCGCCCGTCGTGCCTGGCCGCCGCTGCCAGCGGGTTCTTCTTTTCTCTGCCATGATTTTGCCAGTCCGTTAAGTTGCATACCAAATGCCACTATTCTAGTTGTTCTTAACTGGCTGATATTGATTCAAATCGCGTTCAGGTCTTTCTTATTCAACCATGCTTCCAGAGCGGCAACACTGCGTGTAATTTCTTCGTGTGGAAGGGGGGCAGATAATGGCTGCTGCTCCAGTTGTGCGCATAGCTGGCTGGCGCTACGCATTCCCAGACTCGAGCAACTGCTTTTTAGCTGATGTGCGGCACGCTTTATTTTCTCGCTTTCCTGACTGGTGCGGGCAATGTCGATGTCATCGAGAAGCGGCAGGGCATGTTGTTTAAATAATGTCAGCCATTCGTGGATCTTCTCCGTCCCCATCAACTGAGCATCTTCATTGAGTTGCGATACATCCAGCGGTTGATCGTTACTGGTTTGCAGTTGAAGATAGTGCGCCAGTAACTGACCGAGTACTTCACGCGGCACCGGTTTAGGGATAATCCCGTGAAATAGCGAACTGGTACGCTGGCGCAACGTTTCGTCGATGACATGGGCGCTAAAGCCAATCAAAACCAGCGACGGATATTGCTGTACCAGTTGTCGGGCAAGGGTAATACCGTCGATATCCGGCAGATCAAAATCCACCAGTGCGGCAGCAAACGGTTCGCTATTTTGCAACGTCTCTATCGCGTGCGCGGCATTGCCAACAGCAACGACCTGCGCACCACTGTTGTTCAGCATCTCAACGGTAATTCGCTGGGTTAGCGGGTTATCTTCAATTAACAGCAAACGTAAACCGTCCAGATGCACCGCCTGATTGACTGTTTTTGGCACGGGTGCCGTGGCAATACGTAACGGCAAGCGTAAACAAAAACAGCTTCCAACCTCCGGCGTGCTGGTGGCGCTGAGTTCGCCGCCCATCGCCTGGGCCAGACGGCTACTGATAGTCAGCCCCAGCCCGGTGCCGCCGCGTTTGCCGCTAACCTGAACAAATGGCTGGAAGATTTCAGCCAGTTTCGAGGGATCAATACCGCAGCCGCTGTCTTCCACTTCGACCAGCCATTGTTCGCCATCAGTGCGACTACGCAGGATAATGTGCCCTTCGTCGGTGAAACGCAGGGCGTTGCTCAACAGGTTGGTTATAACCTGACGAATACGCCGCGGATCGCCCATTAACGCAGTCGGTACATCGTCGGCAATTTCAGTTACCAGGCGAATCGGACGACCTTTCACCCGTCCGCTCATTAATTGCAGGGTACTTTCCAGCAGCGGGCGCGGTTCAAAGGGCTCATCGCTGACCGAAACATTCTTGCCGCCTGCTTCGATAGCCGAATAATCGAGAATATCGTTGAGGATGGTCAGCAACGATTCACCAGAGTCAGTAATTGCCCGCAAATCATCACGCTGGGCATTAAGTGCGGGGTTATCTGCCAGCAGTTGCGCGGTGCCGAGAATACCGTACAGCGGTGTGCGGATCTCATGGCTCATCGCCGCCAGAAACGCCGATTTTGCCTGGCTGGCTTTTTCTGCTTCCGCCCGTGCCTGTCGGTGTTCTATCACCAGCTCCTGCAATTCAGCTGTACGCGCTTTGACCTGCGCCGCCAGCTGTTCGCGGTGGCGATTCAGTGCATGAACACTGCTGCGAAACGCATCCATCAGCCGCCCGATGGTGTCCAGCTCCCGCACGCCAGCGGTTTCCGGGAAAGGGGAGTTGATATCACCGTCCAGCAGTCGTTGCAGCGCCTGCGTTTGTTCGGCAAGGGGACGCGTGACTGAGCGATAAACCACGCGCCAGAGGATCAGAATCAGTGCGCAAAGAGAAACTATCCCCAGCAATAACAGGCTGTATTGCCCGCGTGCACTGGCTTTTTCCAGATGCGCCAGGCCATGCTGATTACGCAGCTCAATGGTGTCGACCAGTTGACTGACTTCGCTACTAAACTGTGCGAACTGGGCGATGTTATTTTGGGCGAGAGTTTGCAGGTGATTGCTGATTTCACTGTCCTGCTGATACAGCGCCAGCAAATCGCTATATTGGCTAACGGAAGTTAACGTTGTTGCGACCTGAGCACGAACTCCCGGATCTTCAATGCGTATTTGCCGACGTTGCAGAATTTTCACCGCATTATTGAGCTGCTTTTCCAGCGTTGGCGCATTTTTCTGGATCTGTTCCAGCCCCAGATTCATCACCATTTGCTGCACCCGCAGGGCGCTAAGGCGCAGTTCATTCATCTGGTTAACATACTCAAGATCGATATCAATCAGCCGATCGAGTGCACTTTCAGCAGCCTGACGCTGATGTTGTTCGATCAAATCGTAAATCCCAGCCTGGGTCGCTCCGGCGGAGGTTGCCGCATTATTCGCCTGACCTTGTGCCAGGCGTGCGATCTCATCGGCAGCAGCGACTATCTGCTGGCTGAGTTGCTGTTGTTGCTGGCGCAGTTGCAAACGCTGCCCCACCAGTTCCCCTTGTTGACGTAACGAACGGGAGATCTCCTGCTCCTGTTGTTCAATAGCGGTGGTATCAAAACCTTGTTCCCGTAACGCTTGCAGCAACGCGTTAATCTTCAGGCTTTGTGCGGTGAGCATTCGCCCCTGCGCCTGCCACATCTTTTCGTTATCGGCACTGGTCAGGTTCTGCGCGGCGAAAAGTTCCCAGGCGCTGGCTTCGCTCAACTGGCGCGCCATATTCATGGTAGGAATCAATGCCTGAGTATTGTCTTTTTCCACCTGGCTGATAAAGCGCAGGTTGTACCATCCCACCAGGGTACTGGTCAGGGTTAACAGCGCCATCAGGGCAAAGCCCATCCAGAGTCTTCGGGTCAGGGTTAAATTCACGGTCAGTGTACTTAAGGTGAAAAAGGTTGAGTCGCAAAGCGGAATGCATCTAGCATAAAGCCTTATTATTGATGAGGCTATCATGCGCGTACTGCTATTGTTACTTCTTTCCCTTTTCATGTTGCCTGGATTTTCGGCTGATAACTTGTTGCGCTGGCATGATGCGCAGCATTTCTCGGTGCAACCCTCTACACCGCTTAAAGCCAAACGTTCATGGAAACTGTGCGCGCTTTATCCCAGCCTGAAAGATTCATACTGGTTATCGTTGAACTATGGTATGCAGGAGGCTGCTCGCCGCTACGGTGTGGATTTAAAAGTGCTGGAGGCAGGCGGCTACAGCCAGTTGGCTACCCAGCAAGCACAAATCGACCAGTGTAAACAGTGGGGCGCAGAGGCCATCTTGCTCGGAAGTAGCACGACGTCATTTCCCGACCTGCAAAAGCAGGTAGCAAGTCTTCCGGTGATCGAACTGGTAAATGCTATTGATGCTCCCCAAGTGAAAAGCCGCGTTGGTGTGCCGTGGTTTCAGATGGGCTATCAACCAGGGCGATATCTGGTGCAATGGAGCCACGGAAAACCACTTAACGTGCTGTTGATGCCCGGCCCCGATAACGCCGGGGGCAGTAAGGAGATGGTAGAGGGTTTCCGCGCCGCCATTGCCGGAAGCCCGGTGCGTATTGTCGATATTGCGCTCGGCGACAACGATATTGAAATCCAGCGTAACCTGTTGCAGGAGATGTTGGAGCGCCATCCAGAAATCGACGTTGTGGCCGGAACGGCGATTGCGGCAGAGGCGGCAATGGGTGAAGGGCGTAACCTGAAAACGCCGCTTACCGTGGTGTCGTTTTATCTTTCACATCAGGTGTATCGCGGGTTGAAGCGGGGAAGAGTGATTATGGCTGCCAGCGATCAAATGGTCTGGCAGGGGGAACTGGCCGTCGAACAGGCCATCAGGCAATTACAGGGGCAATCGGTGTCTGATAATGTCAGCCCACCGATTTTAGTCCTGACGCCGAAAAATGCCGACCGCGAACATATCCGCCGCTCGCTGTCACCAGGGGGATTTCGTCCGGTCTATTTTTATCAGCACACATCAGCGGCTAAGAAATAACCTTCGCCATGTTGTGTCACCAGTAAATCCGCGCTGAGTTTATGACGTAAACGACGAATTAACACATCGACGGTGCGCAGGTCGGGATTTTCCACCCGGCGCGCAGAAAGCATACGCAGCAGACGTTCACGGCTGAGAATTTCGCCCGGATTGGTCACAAATGCCACCAACATTTCATACTCTGCGCGGGTTAGTTTAATCGGTTCGCCATCAATCTCCAGCGTATGGCGCGACACATTCAGGCAATAACCGGCAAAGCGATAGCAGTTGTCCTGAGTGAGCGGTTGAGCTTGTCGCGCGAGGTCGATTCGCCAGAGCAGATTTTTCACCCGTACCACCAGTTCGCGCAGTTCCAGCGGTTTGGTGACGTAATCGTCTGCGCCCATTTCCAGCCCAACAATACGGTCAATCCGATCGCTGCGTCCGGTAACCAGAATAATACCCACCGTCGAACGTTCCCGCAGGGCGCGGGTTAACATCAGGCCATTTTCATCGGGCAAATTGATATCCAGCAGAATTAAATCCACTGGCTGGTTTTGCATAATTTCACGCAGCCCGGCACCGCTCGCCGTAACGGAAACCGTATACCCCTCCTGAGTGAAGTAGGTTTGTAATCGCGCTTGGGTAACCGGCTCATCTTCAACAATAACAATGTGATGTGGCATCAGAGAGTTTTACTCATTCTGTTCATATCTGTTCATATTCTGCCGTAAGCCGTTCATCCTGACCAGTGCCGCTGTTCATATTTGCTCATTAAGATCGCTTCACTAAACCATAATTTTACAGGGGCTATTATGCGGAAACTCTGGAACGCGTTACGCCGACCCAGTGCTCGTTGGTCGGTACTGGCGCTGGTCGCTATTGGGATTGTGATTGGCATTGCGCTGATTGTGTTACCTCACGTGGGGATCAAAGTCACCAGCACAACCGAATTTTGTGTCAGTTGCCACAGTATGCAACCGGTGTATGAAGAATATAAACAGTCGGTGCATTTCCAGAACGCCTCCGGCGTGCGAGCTGAATGCCATGACTGCCATATCCCGCCGGATATTCCAGGCATGGTGAAGCGTAAACTGGAAGCGAGCAACGACATCTACCAGACCTTTATTGCCCACTCCATTGATACACCTGAGAAATTCGAAGCCAAACGCGCGGAACTTGCCGAGCGTGAATGGGCGCGAATGAAAGAAAACAACTCGGCAACCTGTCGCTCCTGCCATAACTACGACGCGATGGATCATGCGAAGCAGCATCCTGAAGCGGCACGTCAGATGAAGGTGGCAGCGAAAGATAATCAATCCTGCATCGACTGTCATAAAGGTATTGCCCACCAGTTGCCGGATATGAGTAGCGGCTTCCGTAAGCAATTCGATGAGCTGCGCGGCAGTGCAAATGATAGTGGTGATACGCTGTACTCCATTGATATTAAGCCAATTTATGCGGCGAAAGGCGATAAAGAAGCGTCTGGTTCTCTGCTGCCTGCTTCGGAAGTGAAAGTCCTTAAACGTGACGGCGACTGGCTGCAAATTGAAATCACTGGCTGGACGGAAAGCGCAGGACGTCAGCGTGTACTCACCCAGTTCCCTGGCAAACGCATCTTTGTTGCCTCGATTCGTGGCGATGTTCAGCAGCAGGTGAAAACGCTGGAGAAAACCACCGTTGCCGACACCAATACCGAGTGGAGCAAATTGCAGGCCACCGCGTGGATGAAGAAAGGCGACATGGTGAACGATATCAAACCGATCTGGGCTTATGCGGATTCGCTGTACAACGGCACCTGTAATCAATGCCACGGCGCACCGGAAATCGCCCACTTTGACGCTAATGGTTGGATTGGCACGCTCAACGGCATGATTGGCTTTACCAGCCTCGATAAACGTGAAGAACGCACCTTGCTGAAATATCTGCAAATGAATGCGTCTGATACCGCAGGTAAGGCTCACGGCGATAAGAAGGAAGAAAAATAATGAACAATAACGATCTCTTTCAGGCATCACGTCGACGTTTTCTGGCACAACTCGGCGGCTTAACTGTCGCCGGGATGCTGGGACCGTCACTGTTAACGCCGCGCCGTGCGACAGCGGCGCAAGCGGCGACTGAGGCTGTCACCTCGAAAGAGGGCATTCTGACCGGGTCGCACTGGGGGGCTATCCGCGCGACGGTGAAGGATGGTCGCTTTGTGGCGGCAAAACCGTTCGAACTGGATAAATATCCGTCGAAAATGATCGCCGGATTGCCGGACCACGTACACAACGCGGCGCGTATTCGTTATCCGATGGTACGCGTGGACTGGCTACGTAAGCGCCATCTCAGCGACACCTCCCAGCGCGGTGATAACCGTTTTGTGCGCGTGAGCTGGGATGAAGCCCTCGACATGTTCTATGAAGAACTGGAACGCGTACAGAAAACTCACGGGCCGAGTGCCTTGTTGACCGCCAGTGGTTGGCAATCGACGGGGATGTTCCATAACGCTTCGGGGATGCTGGCGAAAGCGATTGCCTTACATGGTAATAGCGTGGGTACGGGCGGAGATTACTCTACCGGGGCTGCGCAGGTGATCCTGCCGCGTGTAGTTGGCTCAATGGAAGTGTATGAACAGCAAACCTCCTGGCCGCTGGTATTGCAGAACAGCAAAACCATTGTGCTGTGGGGCTCCGATTTGCTGAAAAACCAGCAAGCGAACTGGTGGTGCCCGGATCACGATGTTTATGAATATTACGCGCAGTTGAAAGCGAAAGTCGCCGCCGGTGAAATTCAGGTCATCAGCATCGATCCGGTTGTTACATCCACTCATGAGTATCTGGGGCGCGAGCATGTGAAACACATTGCGGTTAACCCGCAAACTGACGTGCCGCTGCAACTGGCGCTGGCGCATACGTTGTACAGCGAAAACCTGTACGACAAAAACTTCCTCGCTAACTACTGCGTGGGCTTTGAGCAGTTTCTGCCCTATCTGCTGGGCGAGAAAGACGGTCAGCCGAAAGATGCCGCATGGGCTGAAAAACTGACCGGCATTGATGCCGAAACCATTCGTGCTCTGGCACGGCAGATGGCGGCGAACAGAACGCAGATTATTGCTGGCTGGTGCGTACAGCGTATGCAGCACGGTGAACAGTGGGCGTGGATGATTGTGGTTCTGGCGGCGATGCTGGGGCAAATTGGCCTGCCGGGTGGTGGCTTTGGTTTTGGCTGGCACTATAACGGCGCAGGCACGCCGGGGCGTAAAGGCGTTATTCTGAGTGGTTTCTCCGGCTCTACGTCGATTCCTCCTGTTCACGACAACAGCGACTACCAAGGCTATAGCAGCACTATTCCGATTGCCCGTTTTGTCGATGCGATCCTCGAACCGGGAAAAGTGATCAACTGGAATGGTAAATCGGTAAAACTGCCGCCGCTGAAAATGTGTATTTTTGCCGGAACTAACCCGTTACATCGTCATCAGCAGATTAACCGCATTATCGAAGGCTGGCGCAAGCTGGAAACGGTTATCGCTATAGATAATCAGTGGACCTCAACCTGCCGCTTTGCCGATATCGTACTGCCTGCGACCACGCAGTTTGAGCGTAACGATCTCGACCAGTATGGCAACCACTCCAACCGTGGCATTATCGCCATGAAACAGGTCGTGCCGCCGCAGTTCGAGGCGCGCAACGACTTTGATATTTTCCGCGAGCTGTGCCGCCGCTTTAATCGCGAAGAAGCCTTTACCGAAGGGCTGGACGAAATGGGCTGGCTGAAACGCATCTGGCAGGAAGGTGTACAACAGGGCAAAGGACGCGGCGTTCATCTGCCAGCGTTTGATGACTTCTGGAATAACAAAGAGTACGTCGAGTTTGACCATCCGCAGATGTTTGTTCGCCACCAGGCATTCCGCGAAGATCCGGATCTCGAACCGCTGGGCACGCCGAGTGGCCTGATTGAGATCTACTCGAAAACCATCGCTGATATGAACTACGACGATTGTCAGGGGCATCCGATGTGGTTTGAGAAAATCGAACGCTCCCACGGCGGGCCCGGCTCGCAGAAGTATCCGTTGCATCTGCAATCTGTGCATCCGGATTTCCGACTTCACTCGCAGTTATGTGAATCAGAAACGTTGCGTCAGCAATATACGGTAGCGGGCAAAGAGCCAGTATTTATTAGCCCGCAGGATGCCAGTGCGCGCGGTATTCGTAACGGTGATGTGGTGCGCGTCTTTAACGCTCGTGGTCAGGTGTTGGCTGGAGCAGTGGTTTCTGACCGCTATGCACCCGGCGTGGCACGAATTCACGAAGGGGCATGGTACGATCCAGATAAAGGCGGTGAGCCTGGTGCGCTGTGCAAATACGGTAACCCCAACGTGTTGACCATTGACATCGGTACTTCGCAGCTGGCGCAGGCGACCAGTGCGCATACCACGCTGGTGGAAATTGAGAAGTACAACGGAACAGTGGAACAAGTGACGGCGTTTAATGGCCCCGTTGAGATGGTGGCGCAGTGCGAATATGTTCCCGCGTCGCAGGTGAAATCATGACCATGCTGACAGCACAACAGATTGCCTGTGTCTACGCCTGGCTGGCGCAGTTGTTCTCCCGTGAACTGGACGATGAACAACTGACGCAAATCGCCAGTGCGCAGATGGCTGAATGGTTTTCTTTGCTGAAAAGTGAACCGCCGCTCACAGCGGCGGTAAACGAGCTGGAAACTAAAATTGCCGCTCTGACAGTGCGTGACGCCGCCCGTCTGGAACTGGCCGCTGACTTTTGCGGCCTATTTCTGATGACCGACAAACAAGCGGCGTTGCCGTATGCATCGGCCTACAAACAGGACGAGCAAGAGATTAAACGCTTGTTAGTTGAGGCAGGGATGGAAACCAGCGGCAATTTCAACGAACCGGCAGATCATCTGGCGATCTATCTCGAATTGCTCAGTCATCTGTATTTTTCGCTGGGTGAGGAAACTATCCCTGCGCGAAGAATCGACAGTTTGCGGCAAAAAACACTGACGGCGCTGCGGCAATGGTTACCGGAGTTTGCGGCGCGTTGCCATCAGTATGATAGCTTTGGTTTTTACGCGGCACTAAGCCAGTTATTGCTGGCGTTAGTGGAGTGCGACAACCAAAACAGATAATGCCGTTTGTAGGCCAGATAAGACGCGTTGAGCGTCGCATTAGACATTAAGGCAGATCCGTCGGATGCGGCATGAACCTTATCCGGCCTACGGGGACAGTGCGCTTTGTAGGCCTGATAAGACGCGTTAAGCGTCGCATCAGGCAACAAACTCACGGATGAGCTACAAACCGGGAAAGCCGCTGGCGCAGCAAGCGGTTTTCCTGCTTCAGGTGCGCAATATCATCCATTAACGTCAGCGCCACCGCGATCCCCGGCCAGTCCAGAGCCAGTTCATGACGCAGGCGTACCGCACGTTGCACCACAATGGCGGCATGGTCGTCAAATACCCAGGTTGTTTCCAGGCGCTCCCGCGGTTCAACCACCCCCAAACCGACAATTTCATTCAATTCCTCTTCAGAGATGCCGGTATGTAGGCAAAATTCGGTAATAGTAAAAGTCACCGTAACATTAGCCATCATGCTTTCCCCCAATCTTTACGTGGATCAAAAGACGACTGGGCGTCTGCCAGTTGCTGCCACAGCGCGGCCGTATTTTCATCCGGTTTCGGCGGCATCACGATTTTCAGTACCGCATACAGATCGCCGGTCTGTTTTTTGCTCACCAGGCCTTTGCCTTTAACGCGTAATCGTTGTCCGGCCTGACTGCCCGGCGGGATAGTTAGCAAAATGCTTTCTTTCAGTGTTGGAACGGTGACTTTAGCACCCAGCGCCGCTTCCCACGGGCTAACCGGCACCACAATTTCCAGATCCTGGCCGACAATATCAAACAATGGATGCGGCGCAATATGAATCACCAGCCACAAATCGCCATTTGGGCCGCCATTTTCGCCCGGCGTTCCCTGGCCTTTCAGGCGGATGCGTTGACCATTGCCGACGCCCGCCGGGATCTTCACATTCAGCGTTTTCGGGATTTCCTGTTCGATCATGCCAAAGGCGTTATAAACCGGCAGGTTATAGCTGATGGTACGCTTGTGCTCAGTAAGCGTTTCTTCCAGGAATACCGCCACTTCGATTTCAATATCGTGGCCGCGGGTGGCGGGACGTTGACGGCTCTGGCGGGCATGCTGACCGAAAATTGACGAGAAGATATCGTCAAAATCTTCGGCGTTAAAACTCTGACCGTCTCCATGCTGGAACTGACGGCTAAATTGCGGATCGTTGCGATGTTGCCACATCTGATCATACTCAGCGCGACGTTGTTCATCACTCAACACTTCCCAGGCTTCAGCGACCTCTTTGAAGCGGGCTTCGGCATCCGGTTCTTTGCTGACATCAGGATGGTATTTGCGGGCCAGTCGACGATAGGCGGTCTTGATTGTCTTGAGATCGTCCGTCGGTTTCACGCCCATGATGGCGTAATAATCCTTTAGTTCCATAGCGTTATCTCGCGTAAATCAACACAAATTGAAGGAACCCCTGTAAGGTAACTCCTATAAGTGTAGGGTAATCCTCAAAATTTCATATGCCAACACAGAATATGTTATTGAAATCATCGTGGAGAGGAGGTGGCGTCAAGATGGATTGCTGAGCATAGTTTAAACAGGTAAAAGAGTGAGCGATTTTTGATAGTTAAATCAGGCACTTTAAGCTTAACTAGGACGTCATTATTTATTAAATTTTATAGGCGCTATATATGGGTAGTAATATACATGGAGTAAGTTGCAGTGCTAATAATTATTTGAAAACAGCCTGGGCCGATATAAAAACCAGGCGCGAAGAAAATCAAAAATGTTCAATCACGCTTTTTGAACAAAAACTAGAGTGTTTTATGCGGTTGTACAATGAAATCATGCGGAAAGAAGAAAATATTTCATGCCTGGTGTGTGAATCACTAGAAACAGAATTAGAGGAAATGCAAAATGATAATGATTTATCTTCATTTATGAAAACATTACGTACTCATGATACAAACACTTATTCAGGGGATTCAGGAGGCATTACCTATACTATACAATATTTTCAAGAAAGAGAGCTTGTTAATATATCCTTGCCGGGTATGTTTTCACAGGCTATTGCAGGCTTTAAAAGTAGCTGTTGGTATAAATTTATAGCATATGTTGATATCTTAAATGAGTGTAATGATGTTTTTTCTGAGTATTGCTTTGATGATGATGAAATTACGAGTGTCCAGCCAAAACGGATAAATACGCCGGGAATATATGATTCAGTTACTGGTATTGATTTGTCTGGTATATCTTTTATTCAGAGTGAAATTAATCAAGCACATAAATTAAAATACGCGCCTGTAGATGGCGATGGATATTGTCTGTTAAGAGCCATACTGGTTATAAAACACGTTGATTATTCATGGGCGCTTGGCAGTCAAAAGACGCAAAAAGAAGTATACGACGAATTTATTAAAATTGTTGATAAACAAGTGATTGAGTCTTTTGTTGATGCAGCATTCTTTAATCTCAGGGAAGATATTAAGACATTATTTGGCGTTGATCTGCATTCTGACAACCAAATTCAGGATATGGGTAATTCTTTAGCGTCGAATTTTATTAAGTTTAAAAAAGAATTCATTGGTAGTTGCTTGAATGACGAAAGATGCATATTGCATTTACCCGAGTTTATATTTAATGATAACAAGGGTTCGCTTGTTTTAAATACCGACTCTCCGGAAAAGGTTAAAGCGGTGAAGAATTTCCTTGCTGTGCTTTCAGATAGCATTTGTTCATTGTTTATTGTTGCCTGTAATGTGGGATCAATCTCCTTGGGAAGTGAATCCTTTTCAACGGATGAAGATCTTGAGTATGGTTATTTAATGAATACTGGCAATCATTATGACGTTTACCTCCCTACTGAACTTTTTGCTCAGTCATACCAGTTAAACCATAAGGAAATGAAAGCGCAACTGGACTATTTAAATCGTTATGCCATCTAATGATAAAGACATGTGCTAAAATAGTTTTTATTAGTCTCACATTCTCTTTTTACTAGTAAATATTGCCCCTGTATCGATAACGTCGGTGATATTCTGTCTAGCCCATGGTGAAATCATCAACGGCGTACACGAGGCAGGGGCCAATCATGCATAGGTTGCGTCAAATCTTGCCTTTTTTTAATGACAAATATAGATAACAGGCACTCAACAAGCCATTTTGCGAACCTGTTCCCGGAAAAATGTCATATTTCTGTCACACTCTTTGGTGATTGATAACAAAAGAGGTGCCAGGAATGAACAAAACGCTAATCGCCGCAGCTGTGGCAGGGATAGTTTTACTCGCTTCAAATGCTCAGGCACAAACCGTACCGGAAGGCTATCAGTTGCAGCAAGTGCTCATGATGAGCCGCCATAACTTACGTGCGCCGCTGGCGAACAATGGCAGTGTGCTGGAACAATCCACACCGAATAAATGGCCAGAATGGGACGTCCCCGGTGGGCAGCTCACCACCAAAGGCGGTGTGCTGGAAGTGTATATGGGCCACTATATGCGTGAGTGGCTGGCAGAGCAGGGGATGGTGAATTCGGGGGAATGCCCGCCGCCGGACACCGTTTATGCCTATGCCAACAGCCTGCAACGTACCGTCGCAACCGCGCAGTTCTTTATTACTGGCGCATTCCCTGGGTGTGACATTCCAGTCCACCACCAGGAAAAAATGGGCACCATGGACCCAACCTTTAACCCAGTGATCACCGATGATTCCGCCGCATTCAGTGAACAGGCGGTGGCGGCAATGGAGAAAGAGCTCGGCAAACTCCAGCTTACCGACAGCTACAAGCTACTGGAAAAAATCGTTAACTATAAAGATTCTCCTGCCTGTAAAGAGAAGCAACAGTGTTCGCTTGTAGATGGAAAAAACACCTTTAGCGCGAAGTATCAACAAGAACCGGGCGTTTCCGGGCCGCTGAAAGTCGGCAACTCGCTGGTAGATGCGTTTACTTTGCAATACTACGAAGGTTTCCCGATGGATCAGGTGGCGTGGGGAGAAATCAAATCTGACCAACAGTGGAAAGTGTTGTCGAAGCTGAAAAACGGTTACCAGGATAGCCTGTTTACCTCACCGGAAGTGGCGCGCAATGTTGCGAAACCACTGGTCAGTTATATCGACAAAGCGCTGGTGACAGATCGCGCCAGTGCACCGAAAATCACGGTGCTGGTTGGGCACGACTCAAACATTGCCTCTCTGTTAACGGCACTGGATTTCAAACCGTATCAGTTGCATGACCAGAACGAACGCACGCCCATCGGCGGCAAAATCGTTTTCCAGCGTTGGCATGACAACAAAGCTAATCGCGATTTGATGAAAATTGAATATGTGTACCAGAGTGCGGAACAGTTGCGTAATGCTGATGCGTTAACGTTGCAGGCTCCGGCTCAGCGCGTGACGCTGGAATTAACCGGCTGCCCGATAGACGCTGATGGTTTCTGCCCAATGGATAAGTTTGATAGCGTATTGAATGAAGCGGTGAAATAACAGAAAACTCCCCCGCGTGAAGCGGGGGAGTCGCTGGTTAAACGTTTTTACGTTCGATGGTCTGTTCGCCCCAAAAAAGCGAATCTTTATCGGTCTTAGCAAAGGCTTTGACTAACACTTCATCGCTACCTTCTTCCCAAATCTTTTCCGCCATTTTTTCGTCGTACCCGGCGACTTCGAAAATGGCCTCGGCTATTTCCGGCGACGTATTGCGCAGAGATGCCCATTCACCGACGTGATGAGCTTTCGCTTCTTGAGTTGGCATGCGTATCCTCCTGTTGAAGATTAGCCGTTAAGTTTAACTGCCAGACCTGCGACATATTCCCCTTGATAACGAGCAATAGACAGTTCTTCCTGGCTGGGCTGGCGTGAACCGTCACCGCCTGCGATGGTGGTTGCGCCGTACGGCGTACCGCCGCGAACCTGTGAAACGTCAAATAATTCCTGCGCTGCGTAGCCAATGGGGACAATCACCATGCCGTGATGCGCAAGGGTCGTCCAGGTGGATGTGATGGTTTGTTCCTGACCGCCGCCAGTACCGGTGGAACTAAAGACGCTCGCCAGTTTTCCGTATAGTGCGCCGGAAGCCCACAGGCCGCCCGTCTGGTCGAGGAAGGTACGCATTTGACCGGACATGTTACCAAAGCGGGTAGGTGTACCAAAAATAATGGCGTCGTAATCGGCCAGTTCTTGCGGGGTTGCAACCGGTGCAGTTTGCGTTTTACCGCCTGCTTTTTCAAATAATTGCGGCGGCATGGTTTCCGGTACACGCTTAACGACAACTTCTGCGCCATCCACTTTGCTTGCACCTTCAGCAACTGCGCGTGCCATCGTTTCAATATGTCCGTACATGGAATAATAAAGCACCAGAACTTTAGCCATTTCTAACCACTCCTCGTGTTATCTCTATTCCGTAGCGATTCGCTACCACTTATTTAAAGATAAGACGTCCTTTTCAGAGTGCAAATTTCACAACCACTTATTTGATTTATAACAACTTTCACAAGCACGCAATTTTGTCGCAAAATGACACATTTTTATCTCATCGCGTTTTTTTAATCATAAGAGCGGCTTATAGATAATTATTGGAGATGATATCTATTCTCGCTAAGAAGCTGTTGCAGGATATTACCAAACGCGGGTCTGCCCGCGTCAGTTCACTAAGCTTAGTCCCACGTAGCGAAAATATGGCAGCCGCCATACGCCGCGTTAATTCTATGCAATATGATGTCTATACCCAGACGGAGGTCAGTAATGGCAAACCATCGAGGCGGTTCCGGCAATTTTGCAGAAGACCGCGAAAGAGCATCAGAAGCAGGTAAAAAAGGTGGACAGCACAGCGGGGGTAATTTCAAAAATGACCCGCAGCGCGCATCTGAAGCAGGTAAAAAAGGTGGCAAGAGCAGTCACGGTAAAAGCGACAACTAGCCGGGCTAATCAATGACGAATGCATTTTTGTCTGTCGCTCGTCAAAAAGCCATCACCGCCGGTTACCCCGGCGGTTGATACTGATGACAAATGTAAGCTTGCCTGATGCGCGATGCTTATCAGGCCTACCAGAAGATTGCAATATATTGAATTTGCACTGTTTTGTAGGCCGGATAAGGCGTTTACGCCGCATCCGGCATGAACAATGCGCACGTTGTCAACAATCTGCACCGCCGGTAATCCCGGCGGTTTTCTGTTTATGGTTCCTGATGAACAACTTCTGGCGGAGGAACGTCAACCAACCTTCTGCTTAACAAAGCATTGAGTAAAATCGCGCCAAAGGTTGCTGTACCGATCCCTCCCAACGTAAAACCGCCCAGTGTGAGAGCAAAATCACCCGCACCCAGCACTAAGGTTACTGCGACCATAATCAAATTACCGTTCTGGCTTAAATCCACACGGTTTTGTACCCAGATCCGTGCGCCTGCGACGGCAATCAGCCCGAACACAACAATTGAAGCACCACCAATCACCGGTGCAGGAATGGTATGGATCAGCGCGCCAAATTTCGGCGAAAAGCCCAACAGCAAGGCGATGACGGCAGCAGCAACAAACACCAGCGTCGAGTAGACTTTGGTCACGGCCATTACACCGATATTTTCAGCATAGGTGGTTACGCCGCTACCGCCGACAGAACCCGAAAGCATTGTTGCCAGCCCATCGCCTACGAATGCCCGCCCCATATATGGATCCATATTGCGTCCGGTCATCCCGGCGACCGCCTTGAGATGACCTAAGTTTTCCGCCACCAGAATAACCGCCACGGGCGCAATCAGCATCATTGCCTGACCATTAAAACCAGGAGTGGAGATATGTGGCAGACCGAACCAGGCAGCATGGCTAACGAGTGTAAAATCGACGGCTTTTCCCAGCCCTAAAACGTTGGTCATCACACCATAAATCAGACAAGCGACAATTAAGCCTACGAGAATCAATAACCGCTGGATCATGCCACGGGTAAACACCGCCACCAGCCCAATACACAGCACCGTCATTACCGCCATCCAGCTATCAAAGGCCGAAGCCGATACATTTTTCACTGCGATAGGCGCTAAGTTCAGGCCAATCGCCATCACCACCGCACCCGTCACAACCGGCGGCATTAGTCGTTCAATCCAGCGCGTACCGATTTTCATCACCACCAGGCCAATGACGGTATAAACCAGCCCACAGGCGATAATCCCGCCCAGCGCGATGCTGATATTCGGATTAATTCCCTGACCATTAAAGCCCGTCGCGGCGATCACCACGCCGACAAAAGCCGCGCTGGAACCGAGATAACTGGGGACGCGCCCGCCGGTAATAAAGAAAAACAGTAACGTGCCGATCCCCGACATTAAAATGGAAAGGTTGGGATCCAGCCCCATCAGAATCGGCATTAACACCGTCGCGCCAAACATCGCCACCGCGTGTTGAACGCCCATTATTGCCGTCTGAGCAAACGGCAATCGTTCATCCGGCGCGACCACGCCGCTCTCTGTAGAGGTCGATTTTAACTGCCAGTGAGGAAAACCGAACATTGCCATCAGCTGTCTCCTTAAGGAGGTTAACAAGCAGGGCGCATCAGCGCGTGATAACTGCGATCAAACCACACCAGCCCGTAGGGGGTGGCGTGACGATGAATCGCTTCGATGGCGCAAAACAGAATGTCGTGGGTGCCGACGCTCACCACCTGGCTGATACGGCAGTCAAACGAAACCAGTGCTTCTTCCAGTTGCGGGCATCCGGTCACACCAGTCTGCCAGCGGGCGGCGGCAAAGCGGTGTTCCATGGGCGTTTTGCCGCCAAAAAGGTTTGAAAGCGGCTCCTGCCCGGCGCTAAGTGTATTTACACACAGCGTTCGATTTTCATTGAATACCGGCCAGACGGACGCCCCACGATTCAGGCACACCAGTAATGTGGGCGGCGTATCGGTCACGCTGCAGACGGCGCTGGCGGTGAACCCGGCGCGCCCGGCTGGACCGTCCGTGGTGATGATATTGACCGCCGCGCCCATGCAGGACATCGCATCGCGAAAAGTTTGTTGATCGACAATGTTCATAGTTTGCTCCTTACAACAGCCCGCAGGCTTCTTCAAAGGACAGACGTGGCAGGCGCGCATGAAGCTTGCTGCTATCGCCATAGCCGATATTAATCAGCAGATTGCTCTTCAGCGTGCTGCCCGTAAAAAAGGCGTCGTCCACGTGTTGACGGTCAAAGCCGGACATCGGGCCGGTATCCAGCCCCAGCGCCCGGCAGGCGACGATCAGATAGGCCGCCTGCATGGAACTGTTGCGAAACGCCGTTTCTTCAGCAAGTTTTGGGCTGGAGGTAAACCAACTGCGGGCATCGCCGTGGGGAAACAGTTGCGGTAACCGTTCATAAAATTCGCTATCCCAGGCGACGATAGCAGTGACGGGCGCGGTCAGGGTTTTTTGCAGATTGCCGCTGGAAAGCGCCGGGCGCAGACGTTCTTTTGCTTCTGCAGTGCGGATAAATACGATGCGCGCCGGAGAACAGTTGGCTGACGTTGGCCCCCATTTCATCAGGGCATAAATCTCCCGTAACGTCTCATCGCTGACGGGTGTCTCCCGCCAGCCGTTGTGAGTTCGGGCGTCGGTAAACAGGGTGCTAAGCGCACCAGGGCTAACGGCTTCGTTCATAGCAATTCCTTACAGGCGGCTTCACGATGATGTAACAGGCTGGCAAGCCCGTTGAGTAACAGAGCATTAAACGTTTCGGGATCAGTCACGTTGCAGGCGTGTCCGCCATAGCGCATCACCATTTTCTGGCTATCGGGCAGGGCGGCATGAAGTTCACTGGAACATGCTGATGGCACGAGCAGATCATCACTGGCGCAGATGATTTGCACCGGGCAGCGGATGCGATCCGTATGGCGACTAAAGTCAGCACGTTTGAGGGCGTTAAGTCGACGCAGTAAATTGTTTTTGCCCTGAAAATGCGCCAGTGCCAGCGCGTCCTCCGCTTCAAGGCGAGGGGCGCGGGCCGCCATCCAGTCGGCGGGGTAGAGGAACAACGGCTGCGCTTCCACCCATGCCTGCGCGCCGCCGCTATGCAGTAATCGTTCGCGAACCTGAAAACAGCGGCGGGTACGGGCGTTTATTCGTAGCCAGCCGTTAACGCTGACCAGTGCAGTGACCGATGCGGGATAATCTAGCGCCAGCTGCATTCCCACCAGCGCCCCGAGCGCATGGCCGATCACCGCATAACGCTCAATCCCCACACTCATCAGCGCCTGATGCAGTTCCTCTGCCATCTGCGCCAAACTGTAGTCTTCCGCCAGCGTATCTGGATTATTTCCGGTACCGCGCTGGTCGTAACAGACTACCTGATACTCCTGCTCCAGCACCGCCAGTTGCGGCAACCAGTAATTGCCGCTGCCGCCAAGACCCGAAATCAATACCACTACGGGCGCATCAGCATAAGGGGGAGGTGAGAGTGAAAGTTTCATCGCCACCTCACTTAGCGATATGCGCAATCGTGGCGATTTCCACCAGCGCGTCAGGCTTTACCAGTCCGCACTGAATGCAGAATCGCGCCGGTTTGTCACCCGGGAAAAACTCGGCGTAGATTTCGTTAATCGCGGCGTAATTTTTCCAGTCGGTAATAAAGATGCTGTTGAAGGTCACGTCCGCCATCGTGCCACCCGCCGTCTCGATAACCTTGCGGATGGTCTCCAGAACGTGGCGGGTTTGCGCCTTTGGGTCATCGGCAAACAGCACGTTATTATGTTGATCAAAAGCCAGCGTGCCGGAGACATACACCACGCCATCAGCCAGCGTGCCGGGAACGAAGGGGGCCAGCGGTGCGCTGCTGCCAGCAGGAATAATTACGGATTTCGGCATCATTAAACTCCTTAAGCGATACGGGCAAAGGACGTGGGAGAAAGCGCGTCGCAGAACGTTTCGACGTCGCTCACCCAGCCAAAAAAGGTTTCGATATTGAACAACGCGGCTTTCTGCGCAAACTCCGGCCCCGCCTGGTGGGTTGCGTCTTCCAGCACCACGCCGAAATACTCCAGAAAAAAGCCGTCGCGCAGCGTCGATTCGACGCAGACGTTGGTAGCGATACCGGTGAAAATCAGGTGGCGAATTCCGCGGCTGCGCAAAATGCTGTCCAGCGGCGTATTGAAGAAACCGCTATAGCGCGGCTTCGGCAGCACAATATCGCCAGGCTGCGGCACCAGCTCATCCACCAGTTGATAGTCCCATGAGCCTTTCGCCAGTAATTTTCCCTGCAACTGCGGCTGCTTACGCATGGTCTTCAGGGCGTTCGATTTATGAAAATTCGGTGAGCCGGGACCGCCAGCCTCGACATACTGTTCATCCCAGCCATTTTGAAACCAGATGATCAACATCCCTGCCGCTCGTGCCGCGGTCACGGCGGTTTGAATATTGGCAATGACCGGGCGAGTGGTTGAGACATCAAACCCGGCGAGATCTAAATAGCCACCTGGCGTGGCATAAGCGTTTTGCATATCCACCACGATCAGCGCACTTTGCTGCGGATCGAAGGTAATGGCTTCTGGTCGAGAGGTTAAGGTCGTCATCATGCCACCTCCTGAGTTAGCGCAGGGAGATGGGCGCGGCACTGCATCAGTGGTTGAATACGCTCGCCGAAGGTTTCGATTCCCGACAGAAAATCATCGAAGGTCAACAGCACGCCTTCGGCACCAGGTACGCTTGCGACTTCATCTAACATGCGCGCGACACTGGCGTAAGAACCGACTAACGTCCCCATATTGATGTTTACCGCCGAAGTGGGATCGGCCATCTGACGGACGTTGGTGTCAGTACCGGAGCGGGTATCTTTCTGACTTTGTTCGGTTAGCCAGCTTAACGCCTCTTCATCGGCACCCGCTTTATAGTGTTCCCATTTGGCACGAGCGGCATCGTCGGTTTCGTCGGCAATCACCATAAACAACACATAAGAGCCAACGTCGCGCCCGGTTTGCGCTGCGGCCTGTTTCATCCGCGCAGCGGTCGGGGCGAAAGCCGTGGGTGTATTTACGCCTTTGCCGAAACAGAAGTTGAAATCGGCATACTGGGCGGAGAACGCCATGCCAGCGTCGCTTTGCCCGGCACAGATCACTTTCATGGGTACGCTCGGTTGTGGACTGACGCGGCAATCGTTCATGGTGAAAAAATCGCCTTTAAAATCGCTTTTCCCCGTTCCCCACAGGTCGCGCAGCACCTGGACATATTCGGTGAGATAGTCATAACGACGGGAAAAATAGTCATCGCCAGGCCAGATGCCCATCTGCTCATACTCGGGTTTTTGCCAGCCAGTCACCAGGTTTACGCCAAAACGCCCGCCAGAGATGGAGTCAATGGTTGCGGCCATACGGGCGACGATTGCCGGAGGTAACGTTAAGGTGGCGGCAGTGGCGTAAATCTGAATGCGTGAGGTCACGGCTGCCAGCCCCGCCATCAAAGTGAACGACTCCAGGTTGTGATCCCAGAACTCAGTTTTGCCGCCAAAACCACGCAGTTTGATCATCGACAGGGCGAAATCGAAATGGTAGTGCTCCGCTTTTTGCACGATGGCTTTATTCAGTTCAAAGGTCGGCATGTACTGCGGCGCGTGGGTCGAAATGAGCCAACCGTTGTTGCCAATAGGTACGAATACGCCAATTTTCATCATCAACCTCTCTTCGTCTCGTCAAGTGAAAGTCAGACGGGGCGCTGCATCCTGCATATCCTTTTCAGCCGCGTAATGGTTTGTTTGCAAAGCGGATGCCAGTTTTTAAAAAGTGAATGTTATTAATGTGTTAATGTTAAGTTGTCTAAAATGTCTGGAAAAAAGTGGACTAAACGGTCAAAACAGTTGCACATAAAACATGCATCCGTGCGCGATGAGAGTGCAGAAGGTCGAGGCCGGGCAGGGGTTTTGCTATCCTGTTGCCAATCTACAAGAGGGGAGAGCGCATGACGCAAGGCGCAGTGAAAACAACGGGTAAACGTTCGCGCGCAGTGAGCGCGAAGAAAAAAGCGATTCTTAGCGCAGCACTGGACACTTTTTCACAATTCGGTTTTCATGGCACAAGGCTGGAGCAGATCGCAGAGTTGGCGGGCGTTTCAAAAACCAATCTGCTGTATTACTTTCCGTCAAAAGAGGCGCTGTATATAGCCGTACTGCGGCAGATTCTCGATATCTGGCTGGCACCGTTAAAAGCGTTTCGAGAAGATTTCGCCCCACTGGCAGCGATTAAAGAGTACATCCGTCTGAAGCTGGAAGTCTCCCGCGATTATCCGCAGGCTTCGCGCCTGTTCTGTATGGAGATGCTGGCAGGCGCACCGTTATTAATGGATGAGCTAACGGGCGATTTGAAAACGTTAATTGATGAGAAATCGGCGCTGATTGCCGGTTGGGTTAAAAGCGGCAAACTCGCGCCGATTGATCCGCAGCATTTGATTTTTATGATCTGGGCTTCCACTCAACATTACGCCGATTTCGCCCCTCAGGTGGAGGCGGTGACAGGTGCCACGTTGCGCGATGAAGTGTTTTTCAATCAAACGGTTGAAAACGTGCAGCGGATTATTCTTGAGGGGATTCGACCACGTTAATGATGCCGGAGGAGATTATAGCATCCTCCGGCAACCTGCTTAACCGATCGTCATTAAACTGGCGTTACCGCCAGCGGCAGCGGTATTCACGCTCAGCGAACGCTCGATATACAACCGTTCCAGCAGGATATTGCTTTCGCCACGGGCAAAACCCTGCACTGAAACAATTGCACCATCCCGCGCGGCAACGGCTTCACACAATGCGCGAAGCTGATCCGAATCACCGTGGAAGATCACCGCATCAAATGGTTGAGCGGTTATATTCTCCGCTTTCGCCAGTTGAATACGTTCGCTGACTGCCGATGGTAATGCTTTCACTAACTGACGATGCAGCGCATCATCCGGCCACAGCACCTGGCTGCCCACCGCCAGCACGGCGGCGAGCTGAGTCAGCGCATCCTGTTCATCATCCGCAATACACAACACGCGCTCACGCGGCAGCAGCGTCCAGGTGTTGCGTTCACCCGTCGGCCCTGGCAACAATCGTTGTGTTCCTGCCTGCGCCAACTCGCCATATTGCGTACATAACGCCTGCAATTCTGGACGGTTTGCCGCCCATTCCCGCAGTGCATTTAGCGGCTGAGTCAATGCGGCTTTCAACTGCGCATCGACCGGATACTCCGCATCCTGACGCGCGAGTGTCACCGCCAGCGCACTTTCCGGGCGATTCGCCAGCAGACGGTAGAGATAGAGCGGACCACCTGCTTTCGGCCCGGTGCCGGACAACCCTTCGCCGCCGAATGGTTGCACCCCAACCACTGCGCCCACCATATTACGGTTAACATACAGATTACCGACATGGGCCGAGCCAGTGACCTGGGCAATAGTTTCATCAATGCGCGTATGGACGCCGAGCGTCAGACCATAACCGGAAGCGTTAATCTGTTCGATCAGTTCCGGCAACTGGTTACGGTTGTAACGCACCACATGCAGCACCGGACCAAAGACCTCTTTTTGTAATTCGGCAAAGTCATCCAGTTCGATCAGCGTCGGAGCGACAAAGGTGCCGCTTTGCCATTCACGGGCATCTTCACTGTTTTCCCGCACCGCCTGGAACACCGGACGGCCTTTGCTACGCATGGTCTGAATATGGCGCTCAATATTGGTCTTCGCTTCGCCATCAATCACCGGACCGATATCGGTGGTCAGGCGACCCGGATTACCCATCCGGCATTCGGCCATTGCACCGCGCAGCATTTTTAACGTGTGGTCGGCAATTTCATCTTGCAGACACAGCACGCGCAGCGCCGAACAACGCTGACCTGCACTGTCGAAGGCCGAGGCCAGTACATCCACGACGACCTGTTCGGTCAGGGCGGAGGAATCGACAATCATCGCGTTCATGCCGCCGGTTTCCGCAATGAGTGGAATTGGGCGGCCCTGAGCGTCCAGGCGGCTGGCGATATTGCGTTGCAGTAACGTAGCGACTTCGGTTGAACCGGTAAACATCACCCCGCGCACGCGATCATCACCCGTCAGTTGCGCGCCTACGGTTTCACCCTGACCGGGCAACAACTGCACCACGCCTGGCGGTACACCCGCTTCCAGCAAAATGGCAATCCCTTGTGCGGCAATCAGCGGCGTTTGTTCTGCCGGTTTTGCCAGTACGCTGTTACCTGCCGCCAGTGCGGCAGCGATTTGCCCGGTGAAAATCGCCAGCGGGAAGTTCCACGGGCTGATACATACCACTGGCCCTAATGGACGGTGGGTTTCGTTAGCGAAATCATCCCGCACCTGTCCCGCGTAGTAGTGGAGAAAATCGACGGCTTCACGCACTTCGGCAATGGCGTTACTGAAGGTTTTTCCGGCCTCACGCACCAGAATACCAATCAGTTGTTGCATCTGACTTTCCATCAGTACGGCAGCGCGATGCAAAATCGCCGCGCGTTCGGCCGGAGGCGTGGCAAACCAGATTGGCGCGTTATTAACTGCACTTTCCAGCGCCTGTTCTACTTCACGCGGCGTGGCTTCACGCACATAGCCCACAATATCTTTCGGTTCCGCCGGGTTGATAACGGGTGACATTTCACCAGCCGCGACCGGTTGTTCCAGCATTGGCAAGGCCTGCCATTTTTGCAGTGCACTGTTGAGCAGGGCAGAGGAGAGTGATGCCAGCCGGTGTTCATTGGCGAGATCCAGCCCTGCCGAGTTGTCGCGCCCGTGACCGTAAAGATCGCGCGGCAGGGGAATTTTCGGATGGGGTAATCCAGTTTGCCCTTCCTGCTGCGCCAGTTTTTCTACTGCAGTGACTGGATCTGCAACCAGTTCATCCAGTGGTAAAGAGGTATCAGCAATACGGTTAACAAACGAGGTGTTAGCACCGTTTTCCAGCAGGCGACGCACCAGATATGCCAGCAGTGTTTCATGGGTACCGACCGGAGCATAAATACGACACGGTCGGTTAAGTTTACCGTCGGCAACTTTCCCGGTGACCTGCTCATACAGTGGCTCGCCCATACCATGCAGGCACTGGAACTCGTACTGACCCGGATAGTAGTTTTGACCCGCCAGTTGATAAATTGCCGCCAGCGTGTGGGCGTTGTGCGTTGCAAACTGCGGGTAAATGAGATTTGGCACCGCCAGCAGCTTTTTCGCACAAGCGAGATAAGAAACATCGGTATACACCTTGCGGGTATAAACCGGATAACCTTCAAGGCCGTCCATTTGCGCACGTTTGATTTCACTATCCCAGTACGCGCCTTTCACCAGGCGAATCATCAGACGACGACGGCTGCGGGTGGCGAGATCAATCAGGTAATCGATCACCAGCGGGCAGCGTTTTTGATAAGCCTGAATAACAAAACCGATGCCGTTCCAGCCTGCCAGTTCAGGCTCGAAACAAAGCTTTTCCAACAGATCGAGGGAGATCTCCAGACGATCGGCCTCTTCGGCATCAATGTTAATACCAATATCGTACTGACGCGCCAGCAAGGTTAGTGATTTCAGACGTGGGTAAAGCTCTTCCATTACCCGGTCATACTGGGCGCGGCTGTAGCGCGGATGCAGCGCCGACAGCTTGATTGAAATGCCCGGACCTTCATAAATGCCGCGACCATTGGAGGCTTTACCAATGGCGTGAATCGCCTGCTGATAGGAAACCATATATGCCTGCGCGTCCGCTGCGGTCAGTGCGGCTTCGCCCAGCATATCGTATGAGTAACGGAAACCTTTCTCTTCCAGCTTGCGGGCATTGGCTAACGCTTCCGCGATGGTTTCACCAGTGACGAACTGCTCACCCATCAGGCGCATCGCCATATCCACACCTTTGCGGATTAGCGGTTCGCCACTCTTACCGATAATGCGATTCAGCGAACGGGAGAGGCTGGCTTCGTTATGGGTAGAAACCAGTTTGCCGGTAAAGAGAAGCCCCCAGGTGGCGGCATTAACAAACAGCGACGGGCTACGACCAATATGTGACTGCCAGTTACCGTTGCTGATTTTGTCGCGTATTAACGCATCACGGGTGGCTTTGTCGGGAATACGCAATAGCGCTTCCGCCAGACACATCAGCGCCACGCCTTCCTGCGATGACAGCGAAAACTCCTGCAATAATCCCTGAACCATGCCTGCGCGACCACTGGCATTTTTTTGATTACGCAGTTTATCGGCCAGTTGATACGCCAGTTTATGAGCCTGTTCAGCAACCGGCTGCGGCAGGCGAGCTTGTTCCAGCAGCATAGAAACCGCTTCGGTTTCCGGGCGGCGATAGGCGGCGGTGATAGCCGCACGGGAAACCGACTGTGGCAAAATTTGCTCGGCAAAGTCGAGGAATGGCTGGTGTGGTTCCTCTGCCGGATTCGGTACTTCATCGCTCTCATTGGCCGCGCCAGAAAGCAGCGCAGGTAGCTCTGGCAGAGTATCGCTGTTTTCCAGTTGTTCAAGATAAGAAAAAATCGCCTGCTTAATTAACCAGTGCGGTGTGCGATCGATACGTGTCGCGGCAGACTTAATGCGTTCACGCGTCGCGTCGTCCAGCTTAACCCCCATGGTGGTGGTTCCCATGCCATTACTCCTGTTGTTCTGAAAGGTGCAACTTAACGTTATCGTGAAATATCCATGATGTTGCAACTTTGTGCAACCATGTTAAATGTGACCTGCGTAGCAAGCTTAAAAATGAATGAAATGTTAATAAAAGAAATCGATATGACAGGGATTAAAAAAATAACTCAGACTTTTTCTCTGCGGCAGTTAACATTTTTGAAAGGTGCAACCGCAAAAAATGTGAGGGAGTGCAACCTGATGAAAAATAGTATCGCTGAGCACTAAAATTTAATGTAAATGGTGTGTTAAATCGATTGTGAATAACCAGCGCTTCCGGCAGGATACGGTCGCCCTGGGAAAACATAAACTCTGTTACCCCGTTCCGGTGGCAGATATAACGGCAAGTTTCGACATTGCCGATAATAATTTTTTGGAGACTTTAGATGGCTATTAGCACACCGATGTTGGTGACATTCTGTGTCTATATTTTTGGCATGATATTGATTGGGTTCATCGCCTGGCGATCAACCAAAAACTTCGACGACTATATTCTTGGCGGTCGCAGCCTTGGGCCATTCGTGACGGCATTATCGGCAGGTGCGTCGGATATGAGCGGCTGGCTGTTAATGGGGTTGCCGGGCGCGGTTTTTCTTTCCGGGATTTCCGAAAGCTGGATCGCCATTGGCCTGACATTAGGCGCGTGGATTAACTGGAAGCTGGTGGCCGGGCGCTTGCGTGTGCATACCGAATACAATAATAACGCCTTAACATTGCCGGATTATTTTACCGGGCGTTTTGAAGATAAAAGCCGTATTTTGCGCATTATCTCCGCGCTGGTAATTTTGCTGTTCTTCACCATTTATTGTGCTTCGGGCATTGTGGCTGGCGCGCGTCTGTTTGAAAGCACCTTCGGCATGAGCTACGAAACGGCTCTGTGGGCGGGAGCTGCGGCGACGATCCTTTACACCTTTATTGGCGGCTTCCTTGCGGTGAGCTGGACTGACACTGTACAGGCCAGCCTGATGATTTTTGCCCTGATCCTGACGCCGGTTATCGTGATCATTAGCGTTGGTGGGTTTGGCGACTCGCTGGAAGTGATCAAACAAAAGAGCATTGAAAACGTGGATATGCTCAAAGGATTGAATTTTGTCGCCATTATCTCGCTGATGGGCTGGGGGCTGGGTTACTTCGGTCAGCCGCATATTCTGGCGCGTTTTATGGCGGCGGATTCTCACTATAGTATTGTCCATGCGCGTCGTATCAGCATGACCTGGATGATCCTCTGTCTGGCAGGCGCGGTGGCGGTCGGTTTCTTCGGCATTGCATACTTTAACAATAATCCAGCGGTTGCCGGTGCGGTAAACCAGAACTCTGAGCGCGTGTTTATCGAACTGGCACAAATATTGTTTAACCCGTGGATTGCCGGGATTCTGTTGTCGGCGATTCTGGCGGCGGTGATGTCGACGTTAAGTTGCCAGCTGCTGGTGTGCTCCAGTGCGATTACCGAAGATCTGTACAAAGCATTTCTGCGTAAACATGCCAGCCAGAAAGAACTGGTGTGGGTAGGGCGTGTGATGGTGTTGGTGGTGGCGCTGGTGGCAATTGCGCTGGCGGCGAATCCGGAAAACCGCGTGCTGGGCTTAGTAAGCTACGCGTGGGCAGGCTTCGGTGCGGCGTTTGGTCCGGTGGTGCTGTTCTCGGTGATGTGGTCACGCATGACGCGTAACGGTGCACTGGCGGGGATGATCATTGGCGCGCTGACGGTTATTGTCTGGAAACAGTTCGGCTGGCTGGGTCTGTACGAAATTATTCCGGGCTTTATCTTCGGTAGCATTGGGATTGTGGTGTTTAGTTTACTGGGTAAAGCACCGTCAGCGGCGATGCAAAAACGCTTTGCTGACGCCGACGCGCACTATCATTCAGCGCCGCCGTCACGGTTGCAGGAAGGGTAAGGGAAGGCGTTTTACCGAAAATCCCACGTCATAATCAGAAGCAGGCAGAGGGCAATCAGTGATTGCCCTCTGCATTTTCTCTCAAAAAAAATTTACATTTCCTCATCATTATCACTACATTCCGCTTGTGTTTTTCTTCACCGTAATGATAATCGCTATCACTGCGATTTACTTTTCTTTGCATAGATTGACTCAGAAAAACGTTTAAGGGTGGGTGGCATGTTTGTTCCGTTTCTCATTATGTTGCGCGAAGGACTTGAAGCCGCGCTGATTGTCAGCCTGATTGCCAGCTATCTTAAGCGTACCCAGCGAGGTCGATGGATTGGTGTCATGTGGATTGGCGTGTTGCTAGCCGCTGCGTTGTGCCTGGGGCTGGGTATATTCATTAATGAAACTACCGGCGAATTTCCGCAAAAAGAGCAGGAATTGTTCGAAGGTATCGTGGCGGTGATTGCCGTGGTGATCCTCACCTGGATGGTTTTCTGGATGCGTAAAGTGTCGCGCAACGTCAAAGTGCAACTGGAACAGGCAGTCGATAGCGCATTGCAGCGTGGGAATCATCATGGCTGGGCGCTGGTGATGATGGTCTTTTTTGCCGTTGCAAGGGAAGGACTGGAGTCGGTCTTTTTCCTGCTGGCGGCGTTTCAACAAGATGTCGGGATCTGGCCTCCGCTGGGTGCAATGCTCGGTCTTGCTACAGCCGTGGTGCTCGGCTTCCTGCTTTACTGGGGCGGTATTCGCCTCAATCTTGGCGCGTTTTTTAAATGGACCAGCCTGTTTATTCTCTTCGTCGCCGCAGGGCTGGCGGCAGGTGCTATTCGCGCGTTTCATGAAGCCGGGCTGTGGAACCACTTTCAGGAAATCGCCTTCGATATGAGCGCGGTGCTCTCAACTCACTCGCTGTTCGGTACGCTGATGGAAGGTATCTTTGGTTATCAGGAAGCGCCGAGCGTCAGCGAAGTCGCCGTCTGGTTTATTTATCTCATCCCGGCGCTGGTGGCATTTGCTCTGCCGCCGCGCGCAGGGGCGACAGCGTCTCGCTCCGCGTAACGAAAATGACGCAAACTCTTGCTTAGTTACAACATACTTTAAAGGGATAGTCTCGTCATGACCATTAACTTCCGCCGTAACGCATTGCAGTTGAGCGTGGCTGCGCTGTTCTCTTCTGCTTTTATGGCTAACGCCGCTGATATTCCGCAGGTCAAAGTCACTGTGACAGATAAGCAGTGCGAACCGATGACCATTACGGTTAACGCCGGGAAAACACAGTTCATTATTCAGAACCATAGCCAGAAGGCGCTGGAGTGGGAGATCCTCAAAGGCGTGATGGTGGTGGAAGAGCGGGAAAATATCGCCCCTGGTTTTAGCCAGAAAATGACGGCGAATTTACAGCCTGGCGAATACGATATGACCTGCGGTCTGCTGACTAACCCGAAAGGGAAGTTGATCGTCAAAGGTGAGGCAACGGCGGATGCGGCGCAGAGCGATGCGCTGTTAAGTCTTGGTGGTGCAATTACTGCATATAAAGCGTATGTCATGGCGGAAACCACACAGCTGGTGACCGACACCAAAGCCTTTACCGACGCCATCAAAGCAGGCGATATCGAAAAAGCGAAAGCACTGTATGCGCCGACGCGCCAGCACTATGAGCGCATCGAACCGATTGCTGAGCTGTTCTCTGATCTGGATGGTAGCATTGACGCCCGTGAAGATGATTACGAGCAAAAAGCCGCCGATCCGAAATTCACCGGTTTCCACCGTCTGGAAAAAGCATTGTTTGGCGATAACACCACCAAAGGGATGGATCAGTACGCTGACCAGCTTTATACCGATGTGGTCGATTTGCAAAAACGCATCAGTGAACTGGCTTTCCCACCTTCAAAAGTGGTCGGCGGCGCAGCCGGACTGATTGAGGAAGTGGCGGCCAGCAAAATCAGCGGTGAAGAAGATCGCTACAGCCACACCGATCTGTGGGATTTCCAGGCTAACGTTGAAGGCTCGCAGAAAATTGTCGATCTGCTGCGTCCGCAACTGCAAAAAGCCAACCCGGAACTGCTGGCAAAAGTCGATGCTAACTTCAAAAAGGTCGATACCATTCTGGCGAAATACCGTACTAAAGACGGTTTTGAAACCTACGACAAATTGACCGATGCCGATCGTAATGCGCTGAAAGGGCCGATTACTGCGCTGGCGGAAGATCTGGCGCAACTTCGTGGTGTGCTGGGACTGGATTAAGCGTTATGCAGTATGAAGATGAAAACGGCGTGAATGAACCGTCACGCCGACGTTTACTGAAAGGGATTGGCGCGCTGGCACTGGCAGGAAGTTGTCCGGTAGCGCATGCTCAAAAAACGCAAAGTGCGCCGGGGACGCTTTCACCGGATGCGCGCAGTGAAGCGCAGCCGTTTTATGGCGAACATCAGGCGGGTATTCTGACGCCGCAGCAGGCGGCAATGATGCTGGTGGCGTTTGATGTGCTTGCCAGCGATAAAGCTGATCTTGAGCGATTGTTTCGCTTGTTGACTCAGCGTTTTGCTTTTCTGACTCAGGGCGGAGCTGCACCAGAAACGCCAAATCCGCGCCTGCCACCACTCGATTCCGGCATTCTTGGCGGCTACATTGCGCCCGACAATCTCACCATCACGTTGTCAGTTGGTCACTCGTTGTTTGATGAACGGTTTGGTCTTGCGCCACAGATGCCGAAAAAGTTGCAGAAGATGACGCGTTTCCCCAACGACTCGCTGGATGCGGCGTTATGTCATGGTGATGTGTTGCTACAAATTTGCGCCAACACCCAGGACACGGTGATCCATGCGCTGCGCGATATCATCAAACATACGCCGGATTTGCTCAGTGTGCGCTGGAAGCGGGAAGGGTTTATTTCCGATCACGCAGCGCGTAGTAAAGGCAAAGAGACGCCGATTAATTTGCTGGGTTTCAAAGACGGCACTGCCAATCCCGATAGCCAGAATGATAAGTTGATGCAAAAAGTGGTGTGGGTAACGGCAGATCAGCAGGAGCCTGCGTGGACAATCGGTGGCAGCTATCAGGCAGTACGCTTGATTCAGTTTCGGGTGGAATTTTGGGACAGAACGCCACTGAAAGAACAGCAGACGATTTTTGGCCGTGATAAGCAAACCGGTGCGCCGCTGGGAATGCAGCATGAGCATGATGTTCCCAATTACGCCAGCGACCCGGAAGGGAAGGTGATTGCGCTGGACAGCCATATCCGGCTGGCGAATCCCCGCACGGCGGAGAGCGAGTCTAGTCTGATGCTGCGTCGTGGCTACAGTTATTCGTTGGGTGTTACCAACTCCGGGCAACTGGATATAGGGTTGCTGTTTGTCTGCTACCAACACGATCTGGAAAAGGGCTTCCTGACAGTACAAAAAAGGCTCAATGGCGAAGCGCTGGAGGAATATGTCAAACCTATCGGTGGAGGCTATTTCTTTGCGCTGCCGGGTGTGAAGGACGCGAACGATTATCTCGGAAGCGCATTATTGCGGGTTTAATGTTTTTAGGCGTATAAGGCGTTTACGCCGTACCAGGCGTTCGTGCGTTCGTGCGTTCGTGCGCTGATGCCTGATGCGACGTTTGCGCGTCTTATCATGCCTACAATCGGTGCGGGTTCGGTAGGCAGGATAAGGCGTTCACGCCGCATCCGGCGTTCGTGCGTTGATGCCTGATGCGACGCTTGCGCGTCTTATCATGCCTACAATCGGTGCGGGTTCGGTAGGCTGGATCAGGCGGTCACGCCGCATCCGGCGTTCGTGCGTTGATGCCTGACGCGAATCCTGCTGAAAGCACACAGCTTTTTTCATCACTGTCATCACTCTGTCATCTTTCCAGTAGAAACTAATGTCACTGAAATGGGTGTTTATCGTTAAATATAGGTGAATATATTGTTGCAATGAATGCGAGATCTGTTGTAATTATTAAGTAGCAGCGGAAGTTCCCGGCAGTGATAGTCAGTCACTATGGAGATCGCGGATGGTAACGTCCTGTTCTGGACAATGTTTTGTTAAGCAAAGCTCCACCACTCGCGGAGATTTCTCCTCCGGTAGCAACTTCGTCACTCTGTATTTTTCTCACTTCCTCTCTTTACTCGTGTTACCGACGCCGCAAACGGTGTGCGTAGCCGTTTTTCGGCATTTTATCCAACAGCAAACTATGGCTTACAAGGAAGCCAACCCTCTGATGTTCGTGCGCATAATCGCGCTGCCAACGGCGCGTGTGATGAATACAAACAACTCAAGGTGCTCTCCATGGGAAGACAAAAAGCAGTGATCAAAGCTCGTCGCGAGGCAAAACGTGTGCTGAGACGGGATTCGCGCAGCCATAAGCAGCGTGAAGAAGAATCGGTCACCTCGCTTGTGCAGATGAGCGGCGTAGAAGCCATTGGTATGGCCCGCGACAGTCGCGATACCTCGCCCATCCTCGCGCGAAATGAAGCGCAATTGCACTATCTGAAGGCTATTGAGAGTAAGCAGCTGATATTCGCCACCGGCGAAGCCGGGTGCGGAAAAACCTGGATCAGTGCAGCAAAAGCGGCAGAGGCCCTGATACATAAGGATGTCGACAGGATTATCGTCACCCGTCCAGTTCTGCAAGCCGATGAAGATCTTGGTTTCTTACCTGGTGATATCGCAGAAAAGTTTGCTCCCTATTTTCGCCCGGTCTACGACGTGCTGGTCCGTCGCTTAGGGGCTTCCTTTATGCAGTACTGCCTGCGACCGGAAATAGGGAAGGTGGAAATTGCGCCGTTCGCCTATATGCGTGGACGTACCTTTGAAAATGCAGTCGTCATTCTTGACGAGGCGCAGAATGTGACTGCCGCGCAAATGAAAATGTTTTTAACCCGCCTCGGGGAGAACGTGACGGTTATCGTCAACGGTGATATCACGCAATGCGATTTGCCTCGCGGCGTGCGCTCCGGATTAAGTGACGCGCTGGAACGTTTCGAAGAAGATGAAATGGTCGGGATCGTCCGATTCGGTAAAGAGGATTGCGTACGTTCGGCACTTTGCCAACGTACGCTACATGCATACAGTTAAGTGTATTATCGGCGCAGAGCCCGGGCGAACCGGGCTTTGTTTTGGGTGTTTATGCCCGGACTAGCGCTTTTTCTGAAACAACCATTTTTATTTGCCCCTGGCTGGTGAAGTGTACGCTCATCCTGTGGCTTTTTTGTAGTTGCTGATAGAGCTCATCAGGTATTGCTAAGCTCTCTGCATATTCTTGCGGCGTATATTGGTAGGCTGCATGATGCTGCTGTTTTTGAAAACGCAGCTTATTGTACAGCGCCCAGACAATTAACACGACGGCATTCGCCACTGCCAGCAAAAAATAGAACTGAAGTCGGCTTCTGGCCTCACTTTGCCAGTAATAACCCGTCAGCAGATCCATGGTGAATAAGAATATGAACAAAGCAAATAATGTCCATAAGATGGTTGTGGCAACATAATCAACCATTAAACGTACTGGCGATTGTCGGGTCGTAATAATTAAATTGTTCATATTAACCTCTCAGAATCCCTCGATCGGGACTTACCCAACGGGCGCGTTGCTTTTTAGGCATCAACATGACTCGTGTAAATGATACCAATGTCGTTGCCAGGCTCAGCATCCAGAAAATAACCGGGAACCAAATAATCCAGAAAAGCGATGAAGTCAGATTATGCTCATAGCGATTCTCGATCATCAGGCTGACAATAAATTGCAGTAAACATAACGTACACAATAATATTCCGGCAGTATGTGTCGCAGCGATATGTGTCAATTCAATATTTAACGGTACACCTGCAAGTTGGACTGCGTAAATAATGAAACCGACCAGGCAGGTAAAGGCCCATATTGTCGTCAGACAGTATTCAAAAAACAGTGGCCACATTCGAAAGTTTTCTTTGCGCCATAGCCTTGTCATATTTTTGAGGAATACTTCTGCACCGCCCTGAGCCCAGCGCAGGCGCTGTTTCCACAGCCCTTTTAACGTTTCAGGCATTAATATCCAGCACAGCGCCCGTGGCTCGTAAAAAATCGTCCACTGATTCAACTGCAGCTTCCAGCTAATATCAATATCTTCGGTGATCATATCGTCACTCCAGTAACCCACTTCTGCCAGGGCGCTGCGACGAAATGCGGCAATAACACCAGAAACGGTAAATACGTTTCCATAGATACGCTGGGTTCGCTTGATCAAACCAATAATTGAGGAATACTCGCCAACCTGAATTTTACCCACCAGGGTAGAACGTGTTCGAATACGAGGATTACCGGTTACGGCACCCACACGCGGGTTATACAACATCGGTTCCACAATATATGCCGCCGCATCGCGGTCTAATAACGCATCGCCATCAATGCACACCAGATATTCACTTTTCGCCGCGGCAGCTCCGGTTTTAAGCGCAATGGCTTTCCCCTGGTTTTGCGCCAGATGAATGACCCGCAGGTGGGGAATTTGTGCAGCCATGCGATCCAGGATGGCACGGGTTTTGTCTGTTGAACCGTCATTTACGGCAATAACTTCAATGTTCTCATAACGCTGTGCTAAAGCGGCGTGTATGGTTTCCTCAACGTTTTTCTCCTCATTAAAACAGGGAATGATAATGGAGATAGACGGATTATCTTTCAACTGGGGAGCTGGTGCGTTTTCTCCCCACGGCCAGTGGCGTTCACGATAGACCCAGAAATAGACGCCGCCAACAATCCACATAATGGACATAAAAAACGGCCAGAAGAAAACGAACCTCATCATCAGTTCACCAGAGTGAAAGTACGCTACGCATAGGGGTATGCATAACACCAGACATAATATAAAAAACGATACGATGCGATTAATCATTTTTCGGATACCAGGCTGTTGAAAACTCAGGACGAATAACGTCTATTTCAGGTTGGTTATGCAGAAAATTGTCGGGATAATAACCATAGTTTTTCATTCCATTCAGTTGTAATAGGCTCATCCAGTGAGCGAGTTGTTGCGAAGAAATAGCCTGATGCTGACCATTTTTCTGCCAGTTTTGTGCCTGTAATTCTAAAATAGATTTGTCTTTAGCCTGAGGGATGTTTTTAATTTGATTGGTCAATTGTATTAACCATTGGTCAGCCGATTTTTCTGCGACACCTTCCATATAAGGCATAGCCATAATAGCGGTCCAGTCATAGCTTTTTAGGAAATCAGCATAATTCTGTGCAAACCAGGCTTCACTTTCAGGTTGTATTACCGGAAGTGCAAAAATATTTCGTGCAGTTTTAACATGTGGACCGCGAATGGCTTTTACGCGCGCACTAAGTTCTAAAGTGAAGTCAGTTAACGCACGACTTTTAAAGCGGGTCCACTGTTTAAATTGCTCCGGGTTTTGTCGAATTTCGCTCAGACTCCCGCTAAAGCCTGCTTGCTGATAAGCCGTGATAGCCGGTGCACTGGCATCTTCATAATCTGAAAGCAAAGCATCATCGTGGAACAATATGCCATCAAAAGCAGCATGTCCGGCAAGATCTTCATATAACATGCCAACTTGTGCTCTGACCCTGTCATCAAAAGGAGATAGACGGCGATATTGTTCAGGATGAATTTGTGCTTTTTTCTCCCCTGTTGGTAAATATTTTACTCGCGTTAATGTGGGATCTAAATCCCAGCTTAATACCGGCATCCACGCATAGATGTTTACACCTGAGCGGGTACGTAATTGCCAGGCAACCCGACTAAAAATATCTGATTTCATTGGTAGCAAACGATTTGGAAACCAGACCTCTTTGACCAGCCCATCACCATCGGGATCAGCAAATGCCTGCAAATACACGGTTGATATTTGCATATCTTTCACCCGCTGAATTAGCACATCAATATTGCGATCCATTTGCTGGCGGTTTTCGTCATAAACGTAATCAAGATCGATATGCATTACCCGTTGTGATGATTTTTCCTGTACGGTAATAATTTGCTGGGCAAACTCTTTTAATGAGGGATTATTGGCGATTAATACTCGCGGAATGGAATCCAATTGTGACGCATTTGCCAAACCTGATTCAAGGGTGAAGAACATGTCATAACCGAGTTTTTTTAATTCCTCTATCGCTATGCCATTCGCTTCACCATAAGGCCAAACAAAAACGTGTGGATTTACCTTAGCCTTTGTACGCAGGTATTCCGTCATTTTTACAGCATCCAGACGAATTCTTTCCCGGTATTCTGCTGCGGTTTCATACCGTGCGTGGTCAGTAAAATATGCACGATTTACATATACAGGCAATAAGCTGCCGGTGGCATTAGCCTGAATACCGTAGTGAGAATTCCATGTATGAGAAGCGACCTCAACGAGCCGGGAACGCGCAACTTCTCGCACTTGTTGCCACGTGGCAAAATATTCTCGATCGACCATCTCATCGCCAAATTTTACTTGTTCATCCGCTGGCGTATCGACCCAACTGCCGACGGGGGCCCATACAGCAGGCCACTGGAAGGCCTGAAGAATTGGGAAGACGCGGGTATAAAAACTCTGGTAGCCGTCATCAAAAGTCAGCACTACTGCTTTTTCCGGTAGCGGTTTTCCTCCTCGATGTGCTTCACGAATTTGAGCAATACTGACCGGTTGATAACCGTTCTCGCGCAGCCAGGCAAATTGTTCACGCAGTGCTGATGTCCGCACTGACATAAAACGCTGGTCGGCAGCTTCGTCTTCAACGTTATGCCATGAAATCGCCACAAAACCATTATGCGGCCACGGTTGCTCGGCGAGTAAAGATTCGCGATCCTGTGGCGGTATAAATGATGTTCTTGACTGGCTAATGCACGCAGTGAGCATAATTATACTCACCAGCATCAGGAGATATTTATTTCCATTACGTAACATATTTATCCTTAAAATCTGAATGTCATATCGAATTCAACGTATAAGTTGTGTTCTCTGTCACCGTCATAAGGTCGTTTTTCCCAGCGTAGCGTTGCGCCAGCATCAATCACGTCATTCCAGCTAATGCGTTGCCCGTAGCCGAGTTGGGTGACGACATCCGTGCCATAATGTTTTTGCCAGGAGGCACCAACACCTGCGCTGAAGATTTGCTCCCAGCTATTTTCATAGCTTCGCCATAACAAATGACTTGCCTCAAATGCCGGAACAATATCGAACATTTTTATAGGGTTGTAGTATGGGGTGTCGTGTTCTGTATTTTGTTCGTAATACAGATTGGGGAGGAAATCGACAATCAAATATGGTGAAGACCAGATGCGTTCCTGACCCTCAAGTGAGATTTCATGACGCTGATTACTGTCAGAAAAATCAGTGAAAGCCCAAGAGACACCGTACTTACGCCGCTCATTTTGATACCAGCGAACATAAGCCTGTGCACTGTTGCCTGTAACACCATTTTTCATTGCCCGTAATGGAACGCGGTGAGAGAGGCGTTCCAGTTGCGAACCAATACGCCAGTTATCATTAAAATCATACCAGCCAGACAGGCGCGCGCCGGGTTTATGCTCATGATTGAAAAAGCGTTCGGTGTACTCCGCCTCAAGCCAGATATTACGTGACCGCCACTCAACACCCGCAAGCCAGTCGCGAATAATCCCTTTTCCTTCGCTAAATTGTCCATCGGCATAACCGAATCCAGCAAAACCGCGCCAGTTATCATTCAGCGGTGGTGAATAAACGATGGTGGTTAAGTCGACATCATGTTTGCCACTATCCGGACCTTCGGCATCAATTCCTGTTGAACCAGCGATACGAAGCTCTGCAAGATTATGTACATCAACCGCACGTTTTAAACGTACAACGCCGGGATCTTGCGGTTCACGTTCGACAACATCGTGCGTTAAGACCGCTGCCTGCTGCCATTCTTGTAACGTTAATGCTGTCCAGGCTTGTTCAACCTCCAGATTAATATTACGTGGCTCGATCACTTCTGCTTTTTTTAATTCATTTTCTGCCGCACGAGGCCAACCGCGGGCTTGTAACACACTCGCGTAATCAATGCGCAGTCCCTGATTTCCTGGTGCGTTATAAGCAAGCTCTCTGGCTGTCATTTCAGCCTGAGGAAGATCATTACTATATTTTGCTACGGTTGAGAGAAACGAATGCCCCTGTAACCAGGTATCATTCGGGATGCTCGTAGGCGTGCCCATTAACCGAAGGAAAGGCGGCGAAGTATTAATGGTATGTTGGGTGACAGTTAGCGCGCCGGGATAATTTTCACTCTCCAGGTGGCTGTAAAAGAGATCCGCAAGTTCTTCATCGGATAAATCCGGGGCAATGGTCTCCTTGTGATAAAAGAGCTCTGTCATTATTGACTGTGCTTTTTTTGGCTGATGTTCTTTGAGATAAGCCGACGCAACCCAATATTGCGCCCAGGGCGGAATAATTTGCCCCGTCTTTTTTAAACGCTGATAGTGAGAAATAACGTCTTTATAACGATCGCGAGTTAATAACGCGCCAAGATGATCAACCTGAATACGCTGGTACTGGGCAGTGCGGTCAGGGTTATCATGCCACAGAATTTCTAATGCAGCGTATTGGGCGAGGGCGCGATCGGCAATGGCATAACGTTCACTTTCACTGCGCGTAGGCATAAACGACAGTCTGACCAGTTCGGCATGAATATCAGCGCGAATATCTGGCGTTAAATTGGCATCGTCAATCGCGGCAGCAAGTTGATTATTCCGTAATGCCTGCACGTATTCTGTGGGATATTGTTGCGTTAAGGCATTTTCAGGTAATGACCCTGTCATCGCCCGTAATTCATCCTCATGCCGCCCCGCCAGTTTATAGATATAGGCTTCTGCGAGTAAATTAGCTTTGTCCGGTGCTCCAGAGTTAAGCTGCTTAAGTTTAACCAGCGCAGAATCATAGTGACCCGCATCTGCCAGGGTTAAAATTTGTCCCCGTTGATAATCCTTATTTTGCGACTCCAGAGAGAGTGCCTTTTGCCACAGTGTAAGCGAGTTTTGCCATTGTTGCAGGTTACGATAAGCGACGGCGACAGCTGCATAACCACGCGCTGGTAATTGCTGATGACGGTAGCGGTTGTAAACGGTAATAACCTGTTTATCTTGCCCGGCCCATAAGGCAATCTGTAACCAGTCAGCAATTTGGTTATTACTGAGTGCTGATTTTTGTGCAAACCATAACAAAGCTGGCTGAGTATTTCCCTTGCGAGCTTCGATAATCAATGCATCATAGGCATTATTAACAGCACTCTTCGCCGCGGGACTCGCTGCTAAAAATGCGGCAGTAAGAATTTTCAAAGCCCATTTGGTTTTCGGGCACCTTTTTCTGCTACTTGAATACATCCTGTATTACTCCATGTATTGCCAAAATCTCTCTCTGTATCTAATTACAGGTAACTGAAACGAAAGATATTTTTTTGCACATCATAATCCGTTATTAAACGCGGAAGAGAGACGTGAATTGTTGATGATGAGAAGAAGAAATGATGAGTAGAGTATCCATATAAAATCCTTTTCTCGCCCGAAAATCCATTCCAATGATGAGGAACTTCAGGAATACGGCATAAATCCCAATGCCTTTTTCAAAATAAATTAGGATTAAAATAATTAAATCAGTAAATTCCGATGCATGATATCGGATTTTTCGAAAGTCCTGATGAAATGCAGCGTTACTGTACTCACGGATTCAATTGTTATTCCTAATATATCTATGAATTAATGTTTTATAAGGATTTCCTTATAACCATTTATATGTATTTGCAAGCCTGTCTTGTCGCGAAGAATGTATAAAGCACTAAGGTAATAATAATTGCGGTCTGCAACTATCATCATTGGTATTGTTTGTGGTGGATTTTTATATTGACAACAGTACAGTTCTTATATCTATTAGTGACAGAAAGGGATCTACAACCTACAGATTGGTGTAGCTTTATGGAAAAAGACTATTTGGGAATTAGTAGTACTGTATTGGTGAGCTTATTGTTTGGGCTTGCATTCGTTTTGGTAAATAGTTGGTTTAATCAGCCAACCGTTGAGGAGGTTGTTCCACGATCAACCTATCTAATGGTTATGATTGCTTTATTTTTTATCGATACCGTTGCATTTATTTTCATGCAATTGTATTTCATTTATGATCGTGTGCAATTTTCAAACTGCATACTTAGTTTAGCGTTTCTGAGTTGTTTGATTTACTTTGTTAAAACTGTCATTATCATTCAGCAATTTATTGAGGGGCATTTGATAAGCAGCGTTGTACAAAATGATATTGCAATTTATTATTTGTTTCGTCAGATGAGTTTGTGCATGTTAATATTGCTAGCGCTGGTGAATAAAGTTAGTGAAAACAATAAGAAACGCTGTTTTTTTTCCAAAAAAATGACATTGTGTATAAGCCTATTTTTTATTTTTGGGGGGGCGGCAGTTGCTCACATGCTAAGTAGTCATTATGATGACTACAGTTTACATATTGCCGAGTTAACAAATGAAAATGGTCAGGTAGTCTGGAAAACCTCATATGTTACCATAATGATTTTCATGTGGTTAATCTTGCTTTTGGTTAATCTATACTTTAATGGTTTACGCTGTGATATCTGGAATGGAGTATCAGTGATTGCTTTCTGTGCCGTGCTGTATAATATCTCTCTGTTATTTATGAGCAGGTATAGTGTGTCCACTTGGTATATTAGCCGCACTATTGAAGTAGTCAGTAAATTAACCGTTATGGTAATATTTATGTGCCATATTTTCAGTGCGCTACGAGTAACAAAGAACATTGCCCATCGCGATCCATTAACTAATATATTTAACAGGAATTATTTTTTCAATGAACTGAAGGCTCAATCAGCATCAGCCCAAAAAACGTCTTATTGTGTCATGATTATGGATATCGATCACTTTAAAAAAGTTAACGATACGTGGGGGCATCCGGTTGGCGATCAGGTGATAAAAACAGTGGTGAGCATCATTGGGAAAAGCATACGACCAAATGACCTTTTAGCACGCGTTGGCGGCGAAGAGTTTGGCGTCTTGCTGACGGAGACCGATACTGAAAGCGCGAAAGTTTTAGCCGAAAGGATAAGGGCAAATGTAGAGCGTTTGACAGGCGATAATCCTGAATACGCCATACCGCAAAAAGTGACGATTAGCATTGGCGCTGTGGTGACTCAGGGAAGTGCGTTAAATCCGAATGAAATCTATCGAATGGCTGATAATGCACTATATGAAGCGAAAGAAACCGGACGTAATAAGATAGTTGTAAAAGAGGCAGAAATTCTTATCAACTGCAAGGATGATGATTGAGTTTGTCGCCAGTTGTCGAACCCCGGTCGGGGCTTTTCATCCCCCGGTGTGTGCAATATACGAAAAAAAAGCCCGTACCTTCGTACGAGCTCTTCTTTAAAGATGGCGGTGAGGGGGGATTGACTCGCTTCGCTCGCCCTGCGGGCAGCCCGCTCACTGCGTTCACGGTCTGTCCAACTGGCTGTCGCCAGTTGTCGAACCCCTGTCGGGGCTTCTCATCCCCCCGGTGTGTGCAATATACGAAAAAAAAGCCCGTACTTTCGTACGAGCTCTTCTTTAAAGATGGCGGTGAGGGGGGGATTCGAACCCCCGATACGTTGCCGTATACACACTTTCCAGGCGTGCTCCTTCAGCCACTCGGACACCTCACCAAATTGTCGTTCCTGTCGTGCTGGAACGGGCGCTAATTTAGGGAAATCATGACCTGAGGTCAACAAACTTTTTTAAAAAATCGCGCGTTTATTCAAACTTCAATCAATATGCAGTTTTAATAAGCGAAATCTGCTTTTTTTGCCACCGACCACGGATTTGTTATGCTGGTGGCCTTTGTAGATCATAACGATAAGTGCGAATAAATTTCGCGCAACGCTTTTCGGGAGTCAGTATGGACATCATCTTTTATCACCCAACGTTCGATACCCAATGGTGGATTGAGGCACTGCGCAAAGCTATTCCTCAGGCAAGAGTCAGAGCATGGAAAAGCGGAGATAATGACTCTGCTGATTATGCTTTAGTCTGGCATCCTCCAGTTGAAATGCTGGCAGGGCGCGATCTTAAAGCGGTGTTCGCACTCGGGGCCGGTGTTGATTCTATTTTGAGCAAGCTACAGGCACACCCTGAAATGCTGAAGCCTTCTGTTCCACTTTTTCGCCTGGAAGATACCGGTATGGGCGAGCAAATGCAGGAATATGCTGTCAGTCAGGTGCTGCATTGGTTTCGACGTTTTGACGATTACCGCATCCAGCAAAATAGTTCGCATTGGCAACCGCTGCCTGAATATCATCGGGAAGATTTTACCATCGGCATTTTGGGCGCAGGCGTACTGGGCAGTAAAGTTGCACAGAGTCTGCAAACCTGGCGCTTCCCGCTGCGTTGCTGGAGTCGAACCCGTAAATCGTGGCCTGGCGTGCAAAGTTTTGCCGGACGGGAAGAACTCTCTGCATTTCTGAGCCAATGCCGGGTATTGATTAATTTGTTACCGGATACCCCTGAAACCGTCGGCATTATTAATCAACAATTACTCGAAAAATTACCGGATGGCGCGTATCTCCTCAACCTGGCGCGTGGTGTTCATGTCGTGGTAGATGACCTGCTCGCGGTGCTGGATAGCGGCAAAGTTAAAGGTGCAATGCTGGATGTTTTTAATCGCGAACCTTTACCGCCGGAAAGTCCGCTCTGGCAACATCCACGCGTGGCGATAACACCACATGTCGCCGCGATTACCCGTCCCGCTGAAGCTGTGGAGTACATTTCTCGCACCATTGCCCAGCTCGAAAAAGGGGAGAGGGTCTGCGGGCAAGTCGACCGCGCACGCGGCTACTAATAAAGCATCAGGTTTCCTGCTATCCTTGGCGGGAATTGAATACAGGAGAGAGTTATGTATCCCGTCGACCTTCATATGCATACCGTTGCCAGCACGCATGCATATAGCACATTAAGTGATTATATTGCCCAGGCCAAACAAAAGGGCATTAAACTTTTTGCGATCACCGATCATGGCCCGGACATGGAAGATGCGCCGCATCACTGGCACTTCATTAACATGCGTATCTGGCCGCGAATGGTTGATGGGGTAGGGATCCTGCGTGGTATCGAAGCTAACATTAAAAATGTTGATGGTGAAATTGACTGCAGTGGCAAAATGTTTGATTCGCTGGATCTAATTATTGCCGGCTTTCATGAACCGGTTTTTGCACCACATGATAAAGCGACCAATACGCAAGCGATGATCGCCACTATCGCCAGCGGCAATGTGCATATAATAAGTCATCCCGGAAATCCACGATATCCAATTGATTTTAAAGCTGTTTCTGAAGCTGCGGCGAAACATCAGGTGGCGCTGGAAATCAATAATTCCTCATTTTTACACTCACGTAAGGGCAGTGAAGACAACTGTCGTGCGGTAGCCGCAGCGGTACGTGACGCTGGAGGTTGGGTGGCATTAGGCTCGGATTCTCACACTGCGTTTACCATGGGGGAATTTGAAGAGTGTCTTAAAATCCTCGACGCGGTAGATTTTCCGCCAGAGCGCATTTTGAATGTTTCTCCGCGCCGCTTACTGAACTTCCTTGAATCTCGCGGTATGGCACCGATTGCGGAATTTGCAGACCTTTAATTACTAGTCATGGAAATATATTAATGAATGAGTTTTCTATCCTCTGTCGTGTGCTGGGTTCGCTCTATTACCGCCAACCGCAAGATCCTTTACTGGTGCCGCTGTTTACCCTGATTCGTGAGGGGAAACTGGCTGCGAACTGGCCACTGGAGCAGGATGAGTTACTGACGCGTTTACAGAAAAGCTGTGATATGGCGCAAGTCTCTGCCGATTACAATGCGTTGTTTATCGGCGATGAATGTGCTGTGCCGCCATATCGTAGCGCATGGGTTGAGGGCGCGACGGAAGCGGAAGTGCGCGCTTTTCTTTCCGAACGAGGGATGCCATTAGCGGATACGCCAGCCGATCACATCGGTACATTGCTGCTCGCGGCTTCCTGGCTGGAAGATCAGTCAACGGAAGATGAGAGCGAAACACTGGAAACACTGTTCAGTGAGTATCTGTTACCCTGGTGTGGTGCGTTCCTTGGCAAAGTGGAGGCCCATGCAACTACGCCTTTCTGGCGCACCATGGCACCGCTAACCCGCGATGCTATTAGTGCAATGTGGGACGAGCTGGAAGAAGATTCTGAAGAGTAAATGTGATCTCCATCACTCATAACTGCAACAGATAATTTGTTGTTGCATAAAATGTGTGCTCGATCTCATTCATGGCCGCGTTTTCTGCTATCATGCGCGGCATGAACATACTTCTCTCTATTGCAATCACAACAGGCATTCTCTCCGGTATCTGGGGATGGGTGGCTGTTTCCCTGGGCTTACTAAGCTGGGCGGGCTTCCTGGGCTGTACGGCCTACTTTGCCTGCCCGCAAGGTGGGCTGAAAGGGCTGGCGATCTCCGCTGCAACCCTGCTTAGTGGCGTGGTGTGGGCGATGGTCATTATTTACGGTAGTGCACTGGCACCACATCTGGAAATTCTCGGTTATGTCATAACTGGTATTGTCGCGTTTCTGATGTGTATTCAGGCGAAACAGCTGCTGCTTTCATTTGTTCCGGGGACGTTTATAGGCGCATGCGCGACGTTTGCCGGGCAGGGTGACTGGAAACTGGTGTTACCTTCGCTGGCGCTTGGACTGGTATTTGGTTACGCAATGAAAAACAGCGGCTTGTGGCTGGCGGCGCGTAGTACGAAGACCGCTCACCGTGAGCAGCAAATCAAAAATAAAGCGTGAGGGGCACTCACGCTTTCGCTTGAACAGTAAAATGCCGGATGATAATTCCGGCATTTTTATCTATCAGGATTCCGGTGGAACCGACATATGGCGGTATTTCACCAGAATGTCATTCTGCCGTTCTGCTTTGTTCTGCAAATCCCAAAGACCGCGGTCGATACCATCATTAATCAGGAAAATGACGCCTGTTTCGATAGCCGACATCAGGCACAGCATAACGGGTTCGTTCGAGGTGTAACCTACTTCCCCTTCCAGCAAGCGCTGGTAGTCAATAAAGCGGAAGACCCCCGCCTGAACTTCATAGGAAAGTATCGTCTTACTGGTGTTCACCGAGGAGAGGATCTCACCGGTACTCACATTGACGACACGCAGGTTCACGGCAATCTGATCGAGCTGGTATTGCGTGTCTGCACCGATCCCAAAATATCTTGCCCCAACACCGCCCGATTTAACGTTGCTTTCATAACCGATAATCGAACCTTCAACCATGATATTTGCCGCCGTTAAAGATTGCAGCGGGATTCGGTTATTAATGGCAACCGTGCCGTTTTCTTGTGCTGCACGAATAATCTTGCGCTCGTTAAGCAGGTTTTGTAAGCCCTGGCGCTCCAGCGGTATAAACCAGCGAGAATCTTTCAATGCCGTGACCAGCATTGCCGTGGCGCTTTGCGGAACAGCAGTGGAGAAGTTACTTGCCGGGTAGGGTTTAAATTGCCCGGTTTCGTCCTGAATGTTGTATACCGAAACAAAGATCTTACCCGTCGGCGCTGGCAGATGGGTCAAATCTTTGTAGCTCTGAGCACGAGGCATTAATGTCGGTCTGGCGGCTTCTTTAGGCGGGGCGGTTAAGCATCCGCTCAGTAACATGACGGCAACCAAAAGAAATAAGCGCTGCATGATTATTTTCCTTATGAAGCTGGGGCTTAAAAATCGGTTGAGTTATTTTGTAAACCCGAAACCTGGATGGTCGAGGTTTGTCCGGTTTTGCGATCCGTCACATTCAACTGCAATTGACCATCGCGGTTAGCGATATCGACAATATAATCGTTGGTCACCATGCGGCCCGGTTTGCCGGTATTAATATTCGACAGTAGCCCACCTAAAATTTGTGACTGGATGGCCTGGGTAAAGTTATCTAACGCTGAGGGCGTTTCAATACCAAAGTCATCGTTATAGCTCGGATCTTTATAAGAGTTTTGTGCCTGGGCGCTATTTAATAAAAAAGCACCGTTATTTGGGTTACCACCAAAGTTTGGATTACGGAACTGGAAAGTCATGGTTCCAGCCCAACTTAAAGGCGAAATAAGCATGAGTAGAACTACTGCATGTTTGACACGCATTGCAGCCTCCGAACAATTTTTTATTTAGAATTCATCATGCGCCAAATCGCCCGTACTCAATAACGCCTGATTTATCTGGCGACGATTTAGTGCTTCTTCAGTTTGAATCAGTGCAAAGACGACAGTTTTTTCGAAGTCTCTTTTCAACGGGAATAAAAAAGTCTGGAAAATAACGTCCTGATTGACCGTTATTGTGATCCAACTTCCCCATCGTGCACTGGGCCTTTCATTAATCGTTAAGTTACCCGTATAGTCACTTTCCCATTTATCACTAAAGGCTCGGTAAAAATCATGGCCAATAGATGAAACAGTATGGTCAGTTAACAAGCCCGGGACTTCTACCTCAACGGCGTGAAGATTCCCTGCGGCGAACAGGAATTCTGCCGCCACAATCCAGCGTAAATAACGTTTCATGGTTTTATCGCCTGAGGTTATCGTTTGCCCAGGAAACCGCTTGAGTCCGGTTTTTTACGGCTATCTTCTTGAAAAGATTATAAAGATGCGTTTTAACCGTATTTTCGCTGATGAACAACGAACGAGCGATCTCGTTATTAGACGCGCCGATACGCAGCTTATTCAGGATCTCTTTTTCCCGATGAGTAAGGAGGGCTGATTCCGTGCTGTTATAACGATAGTTACCTGAATGCGTAATCAGGTAACTGGCAAGCTTTTGCGTAAAGTAGCATTCGCCGCGCAGGACGCCTTGCAACCCATTGACAACACGTTCTTGATCCTCCATGGCATAAAAAACGCCGTTGATATGAGGCCAGTTTTCAATGTCGCGGTACGGGTAATCTTCAGGCGTATTTAGCAACAATATTTTGATATTGTTGTTTTTCCTGCTCAAAGTATCCTGCCAATAATGGATAAGCTTTTTATCCGCTTCCATCATATCCAGAAGAATAATAGAGCCTGAAGATATATCGTCCAGAGAACGTTGAATATTATGTAATTTTCCTGTAATTGCCAGCGATTGTTTAAGGTGCTGCAAGAGAGCTGTCGCCTGCAAAGAAGGTTTAGTGATCAACAATAATGTATGACCATGGATACTATGGACTTCATTAAACATGATGAAACCCCGCTTTTTTTATTGATCGCACACCTGACAGCTGCCTCTAAAATAGAAGCACCAGAAGTACTGACAGATGTTGCACTGCTGTGTGTAGTAATAAATCAGCCCTAAATGGGTAAAATATAAAACTAATGGATTACATCTGATTTCAATCTAGCCATTACAAATCTTAAATCAAGTGTTAAACATGTAACTAAATGTAACTCGTTATATTAAAATGTTAATCTTAAGGTTTTATTAAGTTTAGAAATGATAGAAAAGTTGTACATTTGGTTTTTCTTGCACAATTTTAAAAAATCATACAAATGGTGCTAACTTGCTAATAATGCATATAAAAAATATTTCGGTGTAGTCCTTTCGTCATGTAAAACGTTCTTGTTTTTTCTCCACACCTCCGTGGACAATTTTTTACTGCAAAAAGACGAGGTTTGTCACGGCTTGTGCGCAAGACATATCGCAGCAATCAGCGACGGGCAAGAAGAATGACTGTCTGGTGATTTTTGATTGCGGAAAACCGAAATTTAAAAGAAAACAAAATATTTTTTTGCGTAGATAACAGCGTATTTACGTGGGTTTTAATACTTTGGTATGAACAAAAAAAGAAAAATACAACGCGCGGGTGAGTTATTAAAAATATTTCCGCAGACATACTTTCCATCGTAACGCAGCGTTAACAAAATACAGGTTGCGTTAACAACCAAGTTGAAATGATTTAATTTCTTAAATGTACGACCAGGTCCAGGGTGACAACATGAAAAACAAATTGTTATTTATGATGTTAACAATACTGGGTGCGCCTGGGATTGCAGCCGCAGCAGGTTATGATTTAGCTAATTCAGAATATAACTTCGCGGTAAATGAATTGAGTAAGTCTTCATTTAATCAGGCAGCCATAATTGGTCAAGCTGGGACTAATAATAGTGCTCAGTTACGGCAGGGAGGCTCAAAACTTTTGGCGGTTGTTGCGCAAGAAGGTAGTAGCAACCGGGCAAAGATTGACCAGACAGGAGATTATAACCTTGCATATATTGATCAGGCGGGCAATGCCAACGATGCCAGTATTTCGCAAGGTGCTTATGGTAATACTGCGATGATTATCCAGAAAGGTTCTGGTAATAAAGCAAATATTACACAGTATGGTACTCAAAAAACGGCAATTGTAGTGCAGAGACAGTCGCAAATGGCTATTCGCGTGACACAACGTTAATTTCCATTCGACTTTTAAATCAATCCGATGGGGGTTTTACATGAAACTTTTAAAAGTAGCAGCAATTGCAGCAATCGTATTCTCTGGTAGCGCTCTGGCAGGTGTTGTTCCTCAGTACGGCGGCGGCGGTCACCATGGCGGTGGCGGTAATAATAGCGGCCCAAATTCAGAGCTGAACATTTACCAGTACGGTGGCGGTAACTCTGCACTTGCTCTGCAAACTGATGCCCGTAACTCTGACTTGACTATTACCCAGCACGGTGGTGGTAACGGTGCAGATGTTGGTCAGGGCTCAGATGACAGCTCAATCGATCTGACTCAGCGTGGCTTCGGTAACAGCGCCACTCTTGATCAGTGGAATGGTAAAGATTCTACTATGACTGTTAAACAGTTCGGTGGCGGTAACGGTGCTGCTGTTGACCAGACTGCATCTAACTCCAGCGTTAACGTCACTCAGGTTGGCTTTGGTAACAACGCGACCGCTCATCAGTACTAATACATCCACTGTATTAAAGAAACAGGGCGCAAGCCCTGTTTTTTTTCGGGAGAAGAATATGAATGCGTTATTACTCCTTGCGGCACTTTCCAGTCAGATAACCTTTAATACGACCCAGCAAGGGGATATGTACACCATTATTCCTGAAGTCACTCTTACTCAATCTTGTCTGTGCAGAGTACAAATATTGTCCCTGCGCGAAGGCAGTTCAGGGCAAAGTCAGACGAAGCAAGAAAAGACCCTCTCATTGCCTGCTAATCAACCCATTGCTTTGACGAAGTTGAGTTTAAATATTTCCCCGGACGATCGGGTGAAAATAGTTGTTACTGTTTCTGATGGACAGTCACTTCATTTATCACAACAATGGCCGCCCTCTTCAGAAAAGTCTTAATTTGTTGAAATATCGAGCATAAGATGAATCTGGAGAGAATGGTCTGCTGCGGATCAGCCAACCTGAAAGTATGGATAACACAACCCTCAAGGATGACTAATCATTGAGGAAATAGAATAAATGTTCAGACCTTTTTTAAACTCTCTTATGCTCGGCAGTTTGTTTTTTCCTTTTATTGCCATCGCAGGAAGCACCGCGCAAGGGGGCGTGATCCATTTTTATGGCCAAATTGTGGAACCGGCATGTGACGTCAGCACCCAGTCATCACCCGTAGAAATGAACTGCCCACAGAATGGCTCTGTTCCGGGCAGAACCTATTCCAGCAAAGCGTTAATGAGCGGCAATGTCAAAAACGCGCAAATAGCCTCAGTAAAAGTGCAGTATCTTGATAAACAGAAAAAGCTGGCTGTAATGAACATCGAATATAACTAAGTTTCTGAACAACTCACCTTGCTGAGCAGAAAAATGCGATTTAACCAAAAAGCCTGCTGTACACTTAAGAAACAAGAAGGTGTAAGGAGGCGTTATGAAAACGCGTATTCATGTTGTGCAGGGTGATATTACCAAACTGGCCGTTGATGTGATTGTGAATGCGGCTAATCCGTCATTAATGGGAGGCGGCGGCGTCGATGGAGCCATTCATCGCGCAGCGGGTCCGGCCCTTCTGGATGCCTGTTTAAAAGTCAGGCAACAGCAGGGCGATTGCCCTACGGGGCATGCCGTTATTACGCTTGCAGGCGATCTTCCCGCGAAAGCCGTAGTGCACACCGTCGGCCCAGTCTGGCGTGGTGGTGAACAAAACGAAGACCAGCTTTTGCAGGATGCCTATCTCAATAGCCTACGACTGGTGGCGGCAAACAGCTATACGTCAGTGGCTTTTCCTGCAATTAGTACTGGGGTTTATGGTTACCCTCGCGCGGCAGCGGCTGAAATCGCAGTAAAAACCGTTTCAGAATTTATTACCCGTCACGCTTTACCCGAACAGGTATACTTTGTCTGTTATGATGAAGAAAACGCCCACCTCTACGAAAGACTCCTTACCCAACAAGGAGATGAATGATTTGCCCCGGCTGGCGAGCGCGGTGCTGCCACTGTGTTCGCAACATCCCGGTCAGTGTGGCCTTTTTCCTCTGGAGAAAAGTCTGGATGCGTTTGCCGCCCGGTATCGTCTGGCCGAAATGGCAGAGCATACGCTGGATGTTCAGTATTACATCTGGCAGGACGATATGTCGGGTCGGTTACTGTTTTCCGCCCTGTTAGCCGCAGCAAAGCGTGGCGTTCGCGTCCGTTTGTTGCTGGACGACAACAATACACCCGGACTTGACGACATTTTACGCTTGCTTGACAGTCATCCCCGCATTGAAGTCCGACTTTTTAATCCTTTTTCGTTTCGACTGCTACGTCCGCTTGGTTATATCACCGACTTTTCCCGTCTCAATCGCCGTATGCACAATAAAAGTTTCACCGTCGATGGTGTGGTGACTCTGGTGGGGGGACGAAATATTGGTGATGCCTATTTTGGTGCAGGGGAAGAGCCACTTTTTTCGGATTTAGATGTCATGGCAATAGGACCAGTTGTAGAGGACGTTGCCGATGATTTCGCCCGCTACTGGTATTGTAAATCGGTTTCACCCTTACAGCAGGTGCTGGATGTCCCGGAAGGTGAAATGGCGGATCGCATCGAGTTACCCGCCTCCTGGCATGACGATGCCATGACGCATCGTTATTTACGCAAAATGGAATCCAGCCCGTTTATAAATCATCTGGTTGATGGAACGTTGCCGCTTATCTGGGCGAAAACACGTTTATTAAGTGATGATCCGGCGAAAGGGGAAGGCAAGGCAAAACGGCATTCACTGTTACCGCAGCGCCTGTTCGATATCATGGGCTCACCCAGTGAACGCATCGATATTATCTCTTCCTATTTTGTACCGACACGCGCAGGTGTGGCGCAACTCTTACGGATGGTGAGAAAAGGGGTAAAGATTGCGATCCTAACCAATTCTCTTGCCGCTAACGATGTTGCTGTCGTCCATGCCGGATACGCGCGCTGGCGCAAAAAATTGCTCCGCTACGGCGTGGAATTATATGAACTCAAGCCGACGCGTGAACAAAGTAGTACGTTACACGATCGCGGCATAACCGGTAATTCCGGTGCCAGCCTGCATGCTAAAACCTTTAGCATCGATGGTAAAACGGTGTTTATTGGCTCTTTCAATTTCGATCCACGTTCGACATTGCTCAATACTGAAATGGGGTTCGTGATAGAGAGCGAAACGCTGGCACAGTTAATTGATAAACGCTTTATTCAGAGCCAGTATGATGCGGCCTGGCAGCTCCGTCTGGACAGGTGGGGGCGGATCAACTGGGTTGATCGTCATGCAAAGAAAGAAATTGTTCTCAAAAAAGAACCCGCTACCAGTTTCTGGAAGCGGGTTATGGTCAGACTGGCGTCGATATTGCCTGTGGAATGGTTATTGTAAACGCGGCTTAACGGGCTGGTGCTTTATCGTTCTCACGCTTAACAACCGGTTTACCAGAGAACAAAAACTTCAGTAACGGGATGCGTAAATGAATTTCATACAGAATTATCGCAATCCCTACTACGAATATCAGGCCACAGAGAAAACCAAGCCAGTTGGAGGTGATGTGCGGTGTAATGTACGCGCCGAAAAACAGCGTTAACGGGTGGTGAACCAGATAGATAAATAGCGATGCGTTAACAAAGTAAGTCACCCGCGCTGACTGGAAGTTAAGCAAACGGTGGCCGAAGGAGAAGACCACATTCACCATCCACAGACCGAGGACCATCGTGATCACCGACTCGGTTTCGTACATCCAGGCATCGCCACTGCCATAGCGCTGGTTGAGTAAGTAAGCGACAAATGCCAATGCTGCTGCAAGGGTACAGCCACGAGACGGCGTGGTAAACAAGGCTTTAAGATGAGGGAAAATGAAAGCCAGTGCGCCGAAGATAAAGAACGGCAAATAAAATAACGTTTGCATGACAATAAAATTGAACATGCCGTTACTCAGAATGGGTGGATACACAATAAAAATCGTTCTTCTTATTACCGCATAACCGATGCCGAGGCACAAAAAAATCACCGATAATTTTACCATCGAGAATTTTTTATTCGTTTTATCAGAATTTTCTAAATTATTTCTGATGCGTTTAAATATCCATACGCACAGCGTCGTCATGACCACTAACACCAGTAAAAACCACAGGTGTGATATTAATTCCCAGGCCAACGTATTATATTTGTCATACAATGACAGCCCAGGCCAACTTTCCGCTTTCCCTTTGACGTATTGCAGCATAATAAATTGCGGCAATGTCAGTAGGGGGATGGCTGTTAACATCGGGATCCCTACACGTTCGACACGTACTTTCCACCATTTTTTCAAGGGATAGCGTAAAAAAAGCATGTAAGAAAAGTACCCGGATATAACGAAAAATACCTGCATGCGGAACGAGTGGATGAAGTCATTAAAAAGGGTCAGCCATAATGACGGTTCGGCGCTATTCACATGCCATGTATGGCTCGAATAGATTAAAGAAATATGAAAAGGGATCCCTAACAACATCAGCCAGGCGCGGATGGAGTCGAGGAAATATTCACGTTGCGCGGGTACTGGGTTCATATATGGTTAACTAATCTCGGATTTTTCGTCTTATCCCTGTCGGGTTATGCCTTTAGGCTTGTTGCCATAGCGACACCGACCTGACCGCGCCAGACGCAGGCTTCAAGGTTTTTATGCATAGCATCATCGCTACCACTAACCAGAATGGAAGCGTCTGTAAGACGGTTGATAAATAAATTTGCTGGCAAACCCTACACGAAGTCGATGCTTCTGTCTTTAGGAGAAGCACGGAAAGTGAAAACGGTTGCAATCAGGTGCTTAATCCATGAGCCAGCGTGCTGAACGATACCGGGATTCTGTTGTCGGAATGGCTGGTTATCCATTAAAATAGATCGGATCGATATAAGCACACAAAGGGGGAAGTGCTTACTAATTATGAAACATAAACTACAAATGATGAAAATGCGTTGGTTGAGTGCTGCAGTAATGTTAACCCTGTATACATCTTCAAGCTGGGCTTTCAGTATTGATGATGTCGCAAAGCAAGCTCAATCCTTAGCCGGGAAAGGCTATGAGGCGCCTAAAAGCAACTTGCCCTCCGTTTTCCGCGACATGAAATACGCGGACTATCAGCAGATCCAGTTTAATCATGACAAAGCGTACTGGAACAATCTGAAGACCCCATTCAAACTCGAGTTCTACCATCAGGGTATGTACTTCGATACCCCGGTCAAAATAAATGAAGTGACTGCCACCGCAGTCAAACGAATCAAATACAGCCCGGATTATTTCACTTTCGGCGATGTTCAGCATGATAAAGACACGGTAAAAGACCTTGGTTTTGCCGGTTTTAAAGTGCTTTACCCGATCAACAGCAAAGATAAAAACGATGAAATCGTCAGCATGCTCGGGGCCAGCTATTTCCGCGTGATTGGCGCAGGTCAGGTTTATGGCCTTTCTGCCCGCGGCCTGGCAATTGATACCGCCTTGCCATCGGGTGAAGAATTTCCACGTTTCAAAGAGTTCTGGATCGAGCGTCCAAAACCGACTGATAAACGTTTAACCATTTATGCATTGCTTGACTCGCCGCGTGCGACAGGTGCTTACAAATTCGTGGTTATGCCAGGGCGTGACACGGTTGTGGATGTGCAGTCGAAAATCTATCTGCGCGATAAAGTCGGCAAACTGGGGGTTGCACCGTTAACCAGTATGTTCCTGTTTGGGCCGAACCAACCGTCGCCTGCAAATAACTATCGCCCGGAATTGCACGACTCTAACGGTCTCTCTATCCATGCCGGTAATGGTGAGTGGATCTGGCGTCCGTTGAATAACCCGAAACATTTAGCGGTCAGCAGCTTCTCGATGGAAAATCCGCAAGGCTTCGGTCTGTTGCAGCGCGGTCGTGATTTCTCCCGCTTCGAAGATCTCGATGATCGTTACGACCTCCGTCCAAGCGCATGGGTGACTCCGAAAGGGGACTGGGGCAAAGGCAGCGTTGAGCTGGTGGAAATTCCAACCAACGATGAAACCAACGATAACATCGTCGCTTACTGGACGCCGGATCAGCTGCCGGAGCCGGGTAAAGAGATGAACTTTAAATACACCATCACCTTTAGCCGTGATGAAGACAAACTGCATGCACCAGATAACGCATGGGTGCAACAAACGCGTCGTTCAACGGGGGATGTGAAGCAGTCGAACCTGATTCGCCAGCCTGACGGTACTATCGCCTTTGTGGTCGATTTTACCGGCGCAGAGATGAAAAAACTGCCAGAGGATACCCCGGTCACAGCGCAAACCAGCATTGGTGATAATGGTGAGATAGTTGAAAGCACGGTGCGCTATAACCCGGTTACCAAAGGCTGGCGTCTGGTGATGCGTGTGAAAGTGAAAGATGCCAAGAAAACCACTGAAATGCGTGCTGCGCTGGTGAATGCCGATCAGACGTTGAGTGAAACCTGGAGCTACCAGTTACCTGCCAATGAATAAGACAACTGAGTACATTGACGCAATGCCCATCGCCGCAAGCGAGAAAGCGGCATTGCCGAAGACTGATATCCGCGCCGTTCATCAGGCGCTGGATGCCGAACACCGCACCTGGGCGCGGGAGGATGACTCCCCGCAAGGCTCGGTAAAGGCGCGTCTGGAACAAGCCTGGCCAGATTCACTTGCTGATGGACAGTTAATTAAAGACGATGAAGGGCGCGATCAGCTTAAGGCGATGCCAGAAGCAAAACGCTCCTCGATGTTTCCCGACCCGTGGCGTACCAACCCGGTAGGCCGTTTCTGGGATCGCCTGCGTGGACGCGATGTAACGCCGCGCTATCTGGCTCGTTTGACCAAAGAAGAGCAGGAGAGCGAGCAAAAGTGGCGTACCGTCGGCACCATCCGCCGTTACATTCTGTTAATCCTGACGCTCGCGCAAACTGTTGTCGCGACCTGGTATATGAAGACCATTCTTCCATATCAGGGGTGGGCGCTGATTAATCCTATGGATATGGTTGGTCAGGATCTGTGGGTTTCCTTTATGCAGCTTCTGCCTTATATGCTGCAAACCGGTATCCTGATCCTCTTTGCGGTGCTGTTCTGTTGGGTGTCCGCCGGATTCTGGACGGCGTTGATGGGCTTCCTGCAACTGCTTATTGGTCGCGATAAATACAGTATATCTGCGTCGACAGTTGGCGATGAACCATTAAACCCGGAGCATCGCACGGCGTTGATCATGCCTATCTGTAACGAAGACGTGAACCGTGTTTTTGCTGGCCTGCGTGCAACGTGGGAATCAGTAAAAGCCACCGGGAATGCCAAACACTTTGATGTCTACATTTTGAGTGATAGTTACAACCCGGATATCTGCGTCGCAGAGCAAAAAGCGTGGATGGAGCTGATCGCTGAAGTCGGTGGCGAAGGTCAGATTTTCTATCGCCGCCGCCGTCGTCGCGTGAAGCGTAAAAGCGGTAATATCGATGACTTCTGCCGTCGCTGGGGCAGCCAGTACAGCTACATGGTGGTGCTGGATGCTGACTCGGTAATGACCGGTGATTGTTTGTGCGGCCTGGTGCGCCTGATGGAAGCCAACCCGAACGCCGGGATCATTCAGTCGTCGCCGAAAGCGTCCGGTATGGATACGCTGTATGCGCGCTGTCAGCAGTTCGCGACCCGCGTGTATGGGCCACTGTTTACAGCCGGTTTGCACTTCTGGCAACTTGGCGAGTCGCACTACTGGGGACATAACGCGATTATCCGCGTGAAACCGTTTATCGAGCACTGCGCACTGGCTCCGCTGCCGGGCGAAGGTTCCTTTGCCGGTTCAATCCTGTCACATGACTTCGTGGAAGCGGCGTTGATGCGCCGTGCAGGTTGGGGGGTGTGGATTGCTTACGATCTCCCGGGTTCTTATGAAGAATTGCCGCCTAACTTGCTTGATGAGCTAAAACGTGACCGCCGCTGGTGCCACGGTAACCTGATGAACTTCCGCCTGTTCCTGGTTAAGGGTATGCACCCGGTTCACCGTGCGGTATTCCTGACGGGCGTGATGTCTTATCTCTCCGCGCCGCTGTGGTTTATGTTCCTCGCGCTCTCTACTGCATTGCAGGTAGTGCATGCGTTGACCGAACCGCAATACTTCCTGCAACCACGGCAGTTATTCCCGGTGTGGCCGCAGTGGCGTCCTGAGCTGGCGATTGCACTTTTTGCTTCGACCATGGTGCTGTTGTTCCTGCCGAAGTTATTGAGCATTTTGCTTATCTGGTGCAAAGGAACGAAAGAATACGGCGGCTTCTGGCGCGTTACATTATCGTTGCTGCTGGAAGTGCTGTTTTCCGTGCTGTTGGCTCCGGTACGCATGCTGTTCCATACGGTCTTCGTCGTCAGCGCGTTCCTTGGCTGGGAAGTGGTGTGGAATTCACCGCAGCGTGATGATGACTCCACTTCCTGGGGCGAAGCATTCAAACGCCACGGCTCTCAGCTGCTGCTGGGGTTAGTGTGGGCGGTTGGTATGGCGTGGCTGGATCTGCGTTTCCTGTTCTGGCTGGCACCGATTGTTTTCTCGTTGATCCTGTCACCGTTTGTTTCGGTGATCTCCAGCCGTACTACAGTGGGTCTGCGTACCAAACGATGGAAACTGTTCCTGATCCCGGAAGAGTATTCACCGCCGCAGGTACTGCTTGATACCGATCGTTTCCTCGAGATGAATCGTCAACGCTCCCTCGACGATGGCTTTATGCATGCGGTGTTTAACCCGTCATTTAACGCTCTGGCAACCGCCATGGCGACGGCGCGTCACCGCGCCAGTAAGGTGCTGGAAATCGCCCGTGACCGCCACGTTGAACAGGCGCTGAACGAGACGCCAGAGAAGCTGAATCGCGATCGTCGCCTGGTGCTGCTAAGCGATCCGGTGACGATGGCCCGTCTGCATTTCCGCGTCTGGAATTCCCCTGAGAGATATTCTTCATGGGTGAGTTATTACGAAGGGATAAAGCTCAATCCACAGGCATTGCGTAAACCGGATACGGCTTCGCAATAAAAACGTAGTTGCCTGATGCGCTACGCTTATCAGGCCTACATTGCTCCTGCAATGTGTTGATTTTACAAGATTTTGTAGGTCGGATAAGGCGTTCACGCCGCATTAGGCAAAAACAACGAGCCAATAAAAATACCGGCGTTATGCCGGTATTTTTTTACGGAAGGGGTATCAAATGCGTTTAATTATGGTGAGCATCATGGTGACCTTGCTGTGTGGCTGTGGCAGCATCATTAGTCGCACTATACCGGGGCAGGGGCATGGCAACCAATATTATCCCGGTGTGCAATGGGATGTGCGTGACTCCGCCTGGCGTTACGTCACGATCCTTGATCTGCCATTCTCCCTGGTTTTTGATACTTTACTGCTGCCGATCGACATTCATCATGGCTCGTATGAGTAATTAACGTTCATCCCACTCATCAGCCGCTGCCCGTCCTTCCTCGGTATCCAGCGGTGGCTCAAGCTGAAATTCCCCCTCGTCCCATTCATGTAATGTATTCTCTTCCTGCCACTCCTGGCGGATCTCTATCTCATCATAGTCGCCATCAAAAACACTTTGCGCGGCTTCACCGCTAAGCATAGGTAAACATTCACCTTCTTCCCCTTCGTCGGCAAAAAACTCAACTTGCCACATGATGTCGCCGTCCTGCAAAACGTATTTTTGGGCATTGAACTGTTGCACATTCGCATTTTCGGCGTCGATGCCGGGGTTGTCTGCAAGAAATTCTTCGCGTGCAGCGTCAATGGCTTCTTCAAGCGTTGCGTACATGGTCATCACGATTCTCCCTTTGAGTTGATGAGGTTTCAGGGAAAAGGATAGCTGATTCTCCGCTATTGCAAGTATGAAAGGCGAAAAATCAGTTTGATACCTGGGGTATCCGACGACGGCGCAGACTGTTCCATGAATAGACTGCGTTGAATAACACTACGCCAGCGGTGACGAGGAATACCGCTCTGAAACCGTAGTTCGCTGAAATCGCTGCTCCCATCAATGGTCCGGTAACGTTGCCAATATCACGAAACGATTGGTTATAGCTGAAGATACGCCCGGCGATTTGGTTGCTCGAGTTGTAAACTAAGAGTGTCTGTACGGCGGGGAGTAGTGCACCATCCGCGGCACCGAGCAAAAAACGTAAAATCCCAAGTTGCAATGGCGTCTGAACATAAGACATTGGGATCAACAGCAGTACAGAAAAGATCAGCGCCGTAATCAGGATCTTTTCGGGGCCGATTCGATCGCCAAGTTTGCCGAGTCGTGGTGCACTCAGCAGAGCAGCCACGCCTGGCACCGAGGCGATCATGCCGCTGATAAAGGCGACATTACTGACGTTACCCGCCAGTTCGCGGACATACAGCGTCAGAATAGGGGCAATTGAACCCGTCGCCACCTGGATGATTAACGTGGTGACAAACAGGCTGAGTACCAGTTTCGGGTTTTTAAGTGATGTCACCACTTCCCGCATATGCAGCATCTCTTTTTTGCTGACTGGCTGGAATTTTTCTCGGATGCAAAACAGGGTGACGAAAAAGCATAGTATCAGCACACTGGCGGTAATAAAGAATACCGGACGTAAGCCGTAGCTATCGGCAAGCAAACCACCAGCCATTGGGCCGAGCAACGCGCCGCTAACGCCGCCTGTGGAGAGCGTACCCAGCGCCCAGCCGCTTTTATTACGCGGTACTTGTGTGGCGATAAGAGCATTAGCGTTGGGAACAAATCCGCCAAGCAAACCAAGCAGCGCCCGCAGGATCAAAAACTGCCAGATATTTTGTGCCATCCCCATTAACACCATCACGATGCCCATCCCAAGGGCAGAGCGTAATAGCATGAGTTTTCGTCCTTTACGGTCGGCGAGTCCACCCCAAAACGGTGAGGCGATGGCAGAAAATAAAAATGTAATGCTGAAGACAATACCGGACCACATATTCAAGGCGGAGTGGCCGGTAACGCCAAGCTGCTCAACGTAGAGGGGTAAGAAGGGCATTACCAGGCTGAAGGCGGCACCGGTAAGAAAACAGCCTAGCCAGGCGACGATCAGGTTTCGTTTCCAGTTTATAGGGGTGTCATTTTCACAGGGTGACATAGCAATCCGCTGTTGGTGCGCCAGGCGCGGTGAACATAAGAAGAAAAGATAAGCACACTAATTATGCGCCCGACTTCCAGGGGGCGCAATCCAGAGAGCTTTTATCGCTAAATCAGGGGGATTTGCTGTGGTAATGCCGGATGCCATTTTGAAGCATCCGGCTTGGGAGATTTAATAGCGTGAAGGAACGCCTTCCGGACGTGTTTTAAAGCGACGGTGTAACCACATATACTGCTCTGGTGCCATCATGATGCATTTTTCGACCACTTTGTTCATCCATGCGGCGGTGGTTTCGGCATCATCCAGCGGCGGAGAACACTCTGGCGGTAGCATAATCAACTGATACCCTTTGCCATCTGGCTTACGGCGTGGAACGAAGGGCACCAGACATGCGCCGGACATCCGTGCCAGCATCCAGGTTCCGGTTGTGGTCGCAGCCTGCTCAACGGCAAACAACGGGACGAAAACGCTTGAGCGCGGGCCGTAATCATGATCCGGTGCGTACCAGACCACTTCGCCTTTTTTCAGGGCTTTAATCATGCCTTTTAAATCTTTGCGATCGAGCATTGATTTATTTGAGCGCAAACGGCCCCAGGTTTGTAGCCAGTCAATCAGTGGGTTATCGTTCGGGCGGTAAACGCCAATCCCGGGTTCCTGCATACCAAATTGCCGCGCACCCAGCTCCAGAGTCAGAAAATGGATGCCAACTAACAGGATGCCGCGTTGTTGCGCCTGCACGTCACGAATGTGTTCCATGCCGATCACTTCCGTCCAGCGGGCGATCCTGCGGTCTGGCCAGAACCACGCCATGCCGGTTTCCATCAGCCCCATACCAACAGATTCGAAATTCTTCACCACCATTTCACGGCGTTCTTGTTCGCTCATTTCCGGGAAGCACAGTTCCAGGTTGCGATGCACAATTTTTGAGCGTCGTTTCATAAAACGTAACGCCAGTTTTCCTAATCCACAACCGAGGCGGTAGATAACCGGGTAGGGCAATTGCACGACTAACCAAAGTACGCCAATACCCAACCAGGTTAACCAATAACGCGGATGAAGCAGTGCGGTGGAGAACTTGGGTAGATTCGTCATATCAATCCTGTTTTTCAACCTATTCGGGCAATTGTATGTATTGTCGCATTTTTTCGCCCGCAACCAAAATTTGTGGGTGAAGACTGGGCGAAATTACCGCGCTTGTAAATAATAAATAATTTTTAATGTGCAAATGTAGCGTAAAATGTGTGGATGTTAATTATCGATAATTGCTATATCATGCCGCGGATTTTTACTTTCCCATCTCGCAGGAACCGTACACCATGCCAGTGTTACACAACCGCATTTCCAACGACGCGCTGAAAGCCAAAATGTTGGCTGAGCGCGAACCGCGCACCACCATTTCGTTTTATAAGTATTTCCACATCGCCGATCCGAAAGCGACCCGTGACGCTTTATATCAGCTGTTTACTGCGCTGAATATTTTTGGGCGAGTGTATCTGGCGCATGAGGGGATTAACGCGCAAATCAGTGTACCTGCGAGCAATGTTGAAACATTTCGCGCACAGCTATACGGCTTCGACCCGGCTTTAGATGGCTTACGTCTGAACATCGCGTTGGATGATGACGGGAAATCCTTCTGGGTACTGCGCATGAAGGTGCGCGATCGCATCGTAGCCGACGGTATTGACGATCCTCACTTTGATGCCAGCAATGTTGGTGAGTATCTGCAAGCGGCAGAAGTGAACGCCATGCTTGACGATCCCGATGCATTGTTTATCGACATGCGTAACCACTATGAGTATGAAGTGGGGCACTTTGAAAACGCGCTGGAAATTCCGGCAGATACCTTCCGTGAGCAGCTGCCAAAAGCAGTCGAGATGATGCAGGAACATAAAGATAAAAAAATCGTTATGTACTGCACCGGCGGCATTCGTTGTGAAAAGGCCAGTGCCTGGATGAAACATAACGGATTCAATAAAGTCTGGCATATCGAAGGCGGAATTATTGAATACGCCCGTAAGGCGCGCGAGCAGGGCTTACCGGTGCGTTTTATTGGCAAAAATTTTGTGTTTGACGAGCGGATGGGCGAACGTATATCTGATGAGATTATCGCGCATTGCCACCAGTGCGGTGCGCCGTGCGATAGCCATACCAACTGTAAAAATGATGGCTGCCACCTGCTGTTTATTCAGTGTCCAGTATGTGCAGAAAAATACAAAGGTTGTTGCAGTGAGATTTGCTGCGAAGAAAGCGCGTTACCGCCAGAAGAACAGCGACGCCGTCGGGCAGGACGTGAAAATGGCAATAAGATCTTTAATAAGTCTCGTGGACGTCTGAATACAACACTGGGCATTCCTGATCCAACAGAATAAATATCATTGCCGGATGCGAGCCATCCGGCAACATTTCACGCTTACTTCTGCTGTACGCCTTCCACTGAAATAATCAGATCCACTTCCTGAGAAGCGGGACCTAAATCTGTCTTGATATTGAAGTCTTTGAGCTTAATTTTGCCTTCGGCCTCAAAGCCTGCACGTTTACCGCCCCACGGGTCGTCGCCCTGACCAATTAATTTCGCTTCCAGCGTGACGGGTTTGGTGACCCCGTTCAGCGTCAGATCGCCGGTAATATCCAGCTCATCACCGTCTTTCTTTACGCTAGTGGAGGTGAATGTTGCCTGTGGATATTTTGCGGTATTGAGGAAATCTGCACTGCGAAGATGTTTATCGCGTTCGGCGTGATTAGTATCGACGCTGGTGGTGTTAATTGTCACATTCACTTTATCGGCAGCTGGATTTTTTTCATCAAAGGTAAAAGTACCGTCGAAATCTTTAAAGGTGCCATATAACCAGCTATAGCCAAGATGCTGGATGCGGAAGTTAACAAAGGCGTGCTGACCTTCTTTGTCAATTTTGTAATCGGCGGCAACCGCTGAACCCGCAGAGAACATCAAGGAAGCGAAGGTTAAACCAAGCAGGCTTTTTTTCATTTTTTATACTCCATAGTCAGATGACGACTTTCCCAGCATGCGCTTCAGAGTGTCGTCTTTATCGATGAAATGATGCTTCAGGGCCATAAATCCGTGCATAACGGACAGTACTACGACGCTCCACGCGAGCCAAAAATGCAGGGCACCGGCAAAGTCAGCCTGTGCGCCAGCGTCGGCGAGGGTCGCGGGGACGTCAAACCAGCCAAAAACGCTGATCGGTTTACCATCGGCAGTTGAGATCAGATAGCCGCTGATGCCGATGGCGAACAGCAATAGGTACAATGCGAGATGTCCAGCTTTTGCTGCAAGACGAGTCATGGGCGAATAACTCGGCAGCGGACCCGGCGGTGGAGATATGACACGCCACAGAACGCGAATAACCAGCCCCATCATTAACAAAATGCCGATGCTTTTATGCAGTTCCGGTGCCTGGTGATACCAGCCATCGTAATAACTGAGCGTGACCATCCACAGACCTAAAGCAAACATGCCATAGACAATAATTGCGCTTAGCCAATGTAAGGCCGCAGATATAACACCATAGCGTTCAGGGGTATTTGTGAATGACATAAGTGCATCCAAAACGAATTTGCGAGAGAAAGAAAATGGCGTGTCGGAGAATGAATTGCAACACAAAAATAACAAATTGAATGATATTTATTTTTATTTCAATAATTTTGAATTAATAATGAAAGAATCTTCATAAGTTTAGTGGGTTCAGCATCTGGAAGGTCTGGTGAGTGCTGTAGAGGCAGGAAGAATCTCATTCAATTTTTCACGCTAAATGAAAGGGAGATTAAATATTTGTCAGTTTATGTCAGTGCGGAAAAACTAAAAATAAAACACGTAGATCAGGTCCATAATTGCCAACAGTCCCCAGAGAAAAAGATAAAGCATCAGATGCTCGCGAATATTATTGATGAGATAGTGCAACAGCCGACGCATTAAATACTCCTGTAAAAACGGCCTCATTCTGGAGGCCGTAATGATGATTATTGGAAGCGGGAAAGCCTGAATGGTGTCAAATCAAAATCGCTTTTTTTGTCTTGCGCAAAATCGGCAGCTATTTCTCCTAAAACTGACGCAAATTTAAAACCGTGCCCGCTCAGGCCGGTAATGAGCAGTGTATTATCGTGGCCGGGTAGAGTATCGATAATAAAATCTTCGTCAGGCGAATTATCATAAGTGCAGGCTGCTCCGTACAGACAGCAACCGATACCCGGCAACACATTGCGCAAGAACGGGAAGGCTTCCGAGCCATCGCTGATGACTTCCGCAAACGGAACACGTTCATCCGCTGAATGGATAAGCTGGCCTCCGTTATGTTTGCCAATCTTCAACGCGTCGTTTTCTGCCGGAAAACCATAATATTGATCGCCATTGGGCAGTTCACCGGTAAACGCCGGGAATTTATTCTTCACGCTATAGCGACCATCGGCCTGATACCAGGCAAATACTTTGCGTACGGGCTGGACAGGCAGTTCCGGGAGCAGATCTTTTACCCATGTTCCCGCGCAGACGATCGCTTTTTTCGCCTGATACTCACCGTCAGCGGTTTCAATAGTTACGCCATCATCGTCATGACGAATTGCGGTGACCGGGCAGTTGAACAACTGCGCACAACCCGCTTCCTTCGCCAGTTGGATCCAGGTTTTAATCGCCAGTTCGCTGCGTAAAAAGCCGGAATCAGTCTCAAATAAGCCGATGTAGTTGTCCGGGACGCGTATTTCTGGCCAGCGTGCCATAATCCCTTGCGCATCGAGCTTTTCAACGTTGAGTTGCCACTGTTCAGCGCTGTGGGCGACGTTGGCGAGAAATGCGGAATCAGCCGGGCCAAGGTTAATGACACCCGAGCGTACAAAAATGGGATCTTCTTCGTTGTGGCGGGAGAGTTCATCCCACAGCGTTTGCGCGCGGAGGACCAGCGGGACATACTTTTCGCCTTCACCATAAGCATGGCGAATTAATCGCGTATCGCCGTGGTGGCTGCCGTGTTGATGCGGTGGCATATGGGCGTCGGTCATTAGCACGTTTAAACCGGCACGGGTTGCATAATACCCGGCGGCAGCACCTACGGAGCCGCTGCCAATAATGATGAGATCGTATTTCATTTTTTTCTCTCTGCTCTCATGGTTTAAGCAGAGTAATTAACTGAATGCAGATATACAACCCAGAAATGGTAAAGGCACCGGTGAGGTGCCTTTTGGGTGGATGGTCATGTCATGTTAATGACGCCGATACTCGTTTACCGGGAAATCACCGGATTCAATTTTGGCGATTCCTGCTTCTAATATCGAAATAAATTGTCTGGCAACATCAGTGGTTAACCAGAGCGTCTGACCAACTTCAGTCCCTTCCTGCTCGGACTTATTTGGGGTCTGGTAATGCAAACGCAACATCAGCGCATCATAGCTATCAACGGTGCTGATGTCCCACCCTACGAGCGGATGAGTCTGAATGACTTCATTATTTTTTTCCATCATGGCCCCCTAATTCGTGTTACTAGACAACGTTATTCGAGGTTCAATGCGTTTTTATCTGAAGCAACTTCAGTATACCAATAAGTAAGGGTATTCACCGAATTTTTAAAGGGGGGAACAGATAAATTTTTGCTTTTAAGATTTATATGAACAATAAAACAGCATGTCATTCATATTTTTTTAGCATATTGTGCAATTATTTTGAGGAAGTGTAGAAATTTTGTACTCGAAATTCGTAAGTAAAATAAAAAAGCCGGGGCGACCCGGCAAAAACAAAAATCACTGCATATTATTCGCTGACAAACCAGTCATCGGCGCTTTCCCACGTTTCCTGGAGAATTTCGCTAATGCGCTGTTTATCTTCTTTTGTTGCGCCAATAACCGATAAATTATTCGCTGCGGCATAACGTACCGATACGTGGCCTTCATTATCAGGAAACGCATACTGAATACGGCGGGAAAGTTCGCCAGCCAGGGCGTCAATAGCCCCAGCTGGCAATGGAGAAGTTTTCGCTATGGTGACTTCAATTCGCATAATAGCCCCCTGTTGAATATACTGGTTATTTATACAGTTAAAATAACCTAATGACAACAGGAAGCTACGATTTTTATTGTTTAACGGACCAGCGTACCGTTTCCCCGGCGAGGAATGGCACCAGTGTGTCATCAGTCAATGCGATGCTTTCAGCAACCTGTTGCTCTTCGCGGACCAGTTCGATGAATGTGTCGTTGACCGGCAAGCCATAGAACTGTGGGCCGTTTACAGAACAGAATGCTTCAAAGTGCTGCAGAGCATTCATCTCTTCAAAGACGGTAGCGTAACTGCCCAGCGCGGTTGGGGCGTTGAAGCAGCCCGCGCAGCCGCAGCTGCTCTCTTTGCGATGACGTGCATGCGGCGCAGAATCCGTACCGAGGAATACGCGATTAAAACCGCTGGCGACCAGTTCACGCAGTGCCTGTTGGTGAATATTGCGTTTGAGGATGGGTAGACAATACAGGTGTGGACGCACGCCACCAACCAGCATATGGTTGCGGTTAAACATCAGATGCTGCGGCGTGATGGTGGCCGCCAGACGTTCATTTCCGTTACGGACATAGTCGGCAGCATCTTTGGTGGTGATGTGCTCAAAAACGACTTTCAGCGCGGTCAGGCGCTGGCGAAGCGGTTCCATTACGCTTTCTATAAAGCGCGCCTCACGATCAAAAATGTCGATATCTGCATGTGTCACTTCGCCATGCACCAGTAGCGGCATACCGATTTTTTCCATGCGCTCAAGTACCGGCATGATTGCATCAACCGACGTCACGCCGTGGCTGGAGTTAGTGGTTGCGTTTGCGGGGTAAAGTTTTGCAGCGGTGAACACGCCTTCGTTAAATCCACGTTCCAGCTCATTAGGGTCCAGCGAATCTGTTAAATAACAGGTCATCAGCGGGGTGAAATCGTGCCCGGCAGGTACGGCGTCGAGAATACGCTGGCGATATGCCACGGCAGCCTCAACGGTTGTCACGGGCGGAGCCAGATTGGGCATTACGATAGCCCGTCCATATATTTCGCTGGTATAAGGCACGACAGTTTTTAACATGTCGCCATCGCGGAGGTGAAGGTGCCAGTCGTCTGGGCGGCGGATCTTTAATACCTGGGATGGTGCAGTCATTAATCTCTATGCTCCGGCTGAAGGGATGTTTTTGCCGGACACAAAGGATAAGCGGAAACGTTTTCCTTTGCACGAAAAATAAAGGGCGCAAATGCGCCCTCGTGATTAATCAGTAAACGGAATGACAATTTCACCAGGCTTCACTTCAATACCTTTCGCCAGTTTCTTCGCCATTGCTTCGCCCTTACTGCCATCTTCGCGCAGGACATAAGCAGGTTGCTGGTTAAAGTAATTGCGTAATGCCTGGTTCAAATAGGGAAGCAACGTTTGCATCACCGTTTGCATTTTTTCCGGTTGTACCGTCGCATCGACTACTTCCATCTCTTTCAGGAAGATCGCGCCTTTTTCTTTATCAAACACAGGCAGCGCTTTCAGCTTCAGTTTCATGGTCGCTTTCTGGCTACCGAACAGGGAGTTCATGTCCAGATTGGCGTCTCCGGTTAGGGTAACCTTATTCGGCTCTTCGCGACCAATTTGGCTGGTCAGGTTTGTCAGAACAATATGGGCGTCAGCCACGCCGGGTAAACCGATATCTTTTGAGAAATTATTATGTTTCGCAAGCGACTGGTTAATTTCTTGTTCGGTGATGGTGTATTGGGTGAGTTGATTACAGCCAACGAGCAGGCCACTGACGAACAATACAGCGGCAAATAAAAACTTGTTCATGGTAGTCCTCGACATGAAATCTGCGTCAATATCCTGACACAACGCAGCATGTGTCACCAGCGATAAACTCGCCAGCAGAAAAAACTGAAAACGGCGGCAACCCGCGAATACAGGCTGCCGCGGCGGGTCAGGATTAAATCGCCATTGATGATAACAAATTGATTTGTGTCTGTTTCGCCATATTATCGCGGTAATCAGCAACGCGGCTTGGCCAGTTGATTCCGGCTATCAGCGTCAGATTACGCAGGAGCGGAAATAGCTGAATATCGTCTTCCGAAAGTTCGCCATTCACGGCGTTCGGTTTGACGATAAGTTTGTCCAGCGCACGTAAATCATCGCTGATATTCTTAATCAGACCGTCAGAGTGGGCCAGCAGGTCGGCAAAATTACCCGCGCTGGCTTCTTTCTTGTCGACAAAATATTTGCGCGCGGCGGGAGTAGAAAACTCATCAAATGCCGATTTGGCAAAACGCGGTAACAGCAGTTTGTTGGCGTAGCCGTTGACCTTGCGCAGCCATTCTTCAATGGCAGGTGAACGTTTGCCGGTCAGTAACGGTTTGCCGTCGAGTTTATCGACATAGTGAACGATGTCCATGCTTTCTGGCATATAGCGGCTGTCATCTTTTTGCAGAATGGGAACCTGTTTTTGACCGACCATCCGGGTGGGTGTTTCTGCGTCGTCATTGAGCAGAACATGTAATTCGACGGGGATATTTTTCAGGCCGAAAATCATGCGGGCTTTGAGGCAGTAAGGGCAGTGATCGTAAATGTATAGCTTCACGTGACTCCTCCATTTGGCTGTCAGTTCACTTTCAGTATGGAGGAGTCAGGGGGGAGTATCAAATCAGGCGTCGCGTTCCAGCAAACGACGGGCGGTGCGTTTCTGGCTAAACTGCCAACCCAGCGCAAGGAAAGTGAAGATGCCAATAATGCCCAGCATCATCCACGGAAGCTCTGGTTGGTGCGCTGATTTACCCAAGTCAAATAGCCAGCCACCACCGATATAACCAATCGCGCCGCCAATCGCCAGACCCAGACGGCTAAACCCCATATAGCTGCCGCGTGCTCTTGCATCTGCCAGCGAAGCACTTAAGGTTTCGCGCGCAGGCTCAGCAATGATCGACCCGATATAAAACAGACAAATCAGAGTGAAAAGTTGTTGTAGCCCGCTGACCATACCCACTGGCATCATGCTTAATGACATTATTAATAGTCCAGCCATCAATCGGTGTTCCAGACGAAAATGTTTTTCACTCCAGCGGGCGATAGGGTAGAGCAATGTTAACGACAGACACGCCTCAATGGCATACATCCATTTAACGGCAGACGGCGCGCCCGCGACGTCGTTGACCATGATCGGCAGCATCAGCATCACTTGTACAGCCAGCATGTAGTAACCCGCCAGCGTCAGTACATAGGTGACAAAACGCTTGTCGCGCATCACGCGGGTCATGCCTTCGCGAACGGGCGTGCGTACGGTGGAGAGTTTCCATGCCGGTAACAACCAGGCATTAAACGCAGCACACAGCACAAACAAAACGGCTCCTGTGGCGCAGACCAGGCGAAAGTCGTATTGCAACAGCCAGCTTCCCAACAATGCGCCAATAACAGCACCAGCGCTGTCTTGCATCATTAATAGTGAGAAAAAACGGCCACGCTGCTGCGGGCGGATTAGTTTCACCACCAGCGCCGAACGCGGAGGATCAAACAACGTGCCGCCGAGTCCCGAAAGCAGGCATGAAAACCACAGTAGCCACGGTTCGTGGGCGATACCCATTGTGGCGAATCCGGCGGCACGCATCAGCATACCGGTGACAATCATCGGTTTGGCACCAAAGCGGTCGGCAATTGCGCCGCCGAAAATCCCCAGACCTTGCTGAATAAACTGGCGTAGGCCGAGGGCAATACCGACCATGACGGCGGCCCAGCCCATTTGATCAACGAAGCGGATAGAGATCAGCGGGAAGACAACAAAGAACCCCAGCACGACCAGCATATTATCGATGAGCAGGAAATATTTACCCAGGTTCCTCGCCTGCGACACGCGGGACATTTCCCCTCCCGGGAAATAAAAGATGAGCACTTTCTATTCTGCATTGCCGCTAAGACTTTTCCCATCACTTCGGGGACAATATTTTTTTATCAAAACGTCGCTTTGATAGAGAGTTTTTATCAAATATGTGAATAATGCAGAAAATGGCATTCTGGACTTTTCACAGGGTCTGGTTGCGCAGGTATAGTAATACTTACAGCGTATTAAAGACGTTACGGGAAGGAGTAGGTATAGAATGTTTGGCTATCGCAGTAACGTGCCAAAAGTGCGCTTAACCACTGACCGACTGGTCGTGCGTCTGGTGCATGATCGTGATGCCTGGCGTCTTGCGGATTATTACGCAGAGAATCGCCATTTCCTCAAGCCCTGGGAGCCAGTGCGCGACGAAAGCCACTGTTATCCATCAGGCTGGCAGGCCAGGCTAGGGATGATTAACGAATTTCATAAACAAGGTTCAGCTTTCTACTTTGGCTTATTCGACCCGGACGAAAAAGAGATTATTGGCGTTGCCAATTTTTCCAATGTTGTTCGCGGCTCTTTTCATGCCTGCTATCTCGGTTATTCGATTGGGCAAAAATGGCAGGGCAAAGGACTCATGTTTGAAGCCCTGACCGCAGCCATTCGTTATATGCAGCGCACCCAACATATTCATCGCATTATGGCCAACTATATGCCGCACAATAAACGCAGCGGTGATTTACTGGCGCGATTGGGTTTTGAAAAAGAAGGCTATGCGAAAAACTATCTGTTGATTGATGGACAATGGCGCGATCATGTTCTGACGGCATTAACCACCCCAGACTGGACGCCTGGCCGCTAAGGAGAATCTGATGAAATATCAACTTACTGCTCTGGAAGCCCGCGTGATTGGCTGCTTGCTGGAAAAACAGGTGACTACGCCGGAGCAATACCCGCTATCAGTAAATGGTGTAGTAACGGCCTGTAATCAGAAAACGAACCGTGAACCGGTCATGAATCTGAGTGAATCTGAAGTGCAGGAACAGCTGGATAATCTGGTCAAACGTCATTATCTACGCACGGTGAGCGGTTTTGGTAATCGGGTCACCAAATATGAGCAACGTTTTTGTAATTCTGAATTTGGCGATCTGAAACTGAGCGCCGCAGAAGTGGCGTTAATCACCACGTTGTTATTGCGTGGTGCCCAGACGCCGGGTGAACTGCGCAGCCGCGCCGCGCGAATGTATGAATTCAGCGATATGGCGGAAGTGGAGTCGACGCTGGAACAACTGGCGAATCGCGAAGATGGTCCTTTTGTGGTGCGTCTGGCCCGCGAACCGGGTAAACGCGAAAGCCGCTACATGCATCTTTTCAGTGGTGAGGTTGAAGATCAGCCGGCGGTAACGGATACGTCGAACGCTGTTGACGGTGATTTACAGGCCCGCGTCGAAGCTCTGGAAATCGAAGTGGCAGAACTGAAACAGCGTCTTGATTCGTTGCTGGCCCATCTGGGAGATTAAAGTGAAAAAATTACGTATCGGCGTAGTGGGGTTAGGCGGCATCGCGCAAAAGGCGTGGTTACCGGTGCTGGCGGCAGCGTCTGACTGGACGTTACAAGGTGCGTGGTCGCCAACGCGCGCGAAAGCCCTGCCAATTTGTGAAAGCTGGCGCATTCCTTATGCCGATTCGTTATCCAGCCTTGCTGCCTGTTGTGACGCTGTTTTTGTGCATTCCAGCACCGCCAGCCACTTTGACGTGGTCAGTGCGTTACTCAATGCGGGAGTACATGTCTGTGTCGATAAACCGCTGGCAGAAAATCTGCGCGATGCTGAACGGCTGGTTGAACTGGCGGCGCGGAAAAAACTGACGTTGATGGTCGGTTTTAACCGTCGCTTCGCACCACTCTACGTTGAGTTAAAAACACAACTCGCCACCGCCGCCTCGCTAAGAATGGATAAACATCGTAGTAATAGCGTCGGGCCACACGACCTTTATTTCACGTTGCTGGATGATTATCTGCATGTGGTGGATACCGCGCTGTGGTTGTCGGGCGGTAAAGCCTCTCTGGATGGCGGTACGCTACTGACTAATGACGCTGGCGAAATGCTGTTTGCCGAGCACCATTTTTCGGCCGGTCCTTTGCAGATCACCACCTGTATGCATCGCCGTGCCGGAAGTCAGCGTGAAACCGTGCAGGCCGTGACTGACGGTGCGCTCATCGACATTACGGATATGCGCGAATGGCGTGAGGAGCGCGGGCAGGGCGTGGTGCATAAACCTATTCCAGGTTGGCAGAGTACTCTTGAGCAACGTGGATTTGTTGGCTGTGCGCGTCACTTCATTGATTGCGTGCAAAATCAGACAGTTCCACAAACTGCCGGAGAACAGGCAATACTGGCGCAACGTATCGTTGACAAGATCTGGCGCGATGCGATGAGTGAATAAACCCTGTAACATCTGGCGGTAGCAATTCACCATAATCCAGGTAGACTATTCGCCTCTTTCAGCGCCTGCTTTGCAGGCGTTTTGCCCGTGGGTCTGGATTAGAACACCGATGAATTTATTAAAATCGCTGGCCGCCGTCAGCTCGATGACCATGTTTTCGCGTGTGCTTGGCTTCGCACGTGACGCAATTGTCGCCAGAATCTTTGGCGCAGGGATGGCAACCGACGCCTTTTTCGTCGCTTTTAAACTTCCTAACTTGTTGCGCCGTATCTTTGCCGAAGGGGCATTTTCCCAGGCATTTGTACCGATTCTGGCGGAATATAAAAGCAAGCAGGGTGAAGACGCCACGCGGGTCTTTGTCTCGTATGTTTCTGGCCTGCTGACACTCGCGCTGGCGGTTGTGACGGTCGCCGGGATGCTCGCCGCGCCGTGGGTGATCATGGTGACCGCGCCGGGTTTTGCTGACACGGCCGACAAATTTGCCCTGACTACCCAGTTATTACAGATTACCTTTCCTTATATCTTGCTGATTTCCCTGGCGTCGCTGGTGGGTGCGATTCTGAATACCTGGAACCGCTTCTCGATTCCGGCATTTGCTCCAACGCTGCTTAACATCAGCATGATTGGCTTCGCGCTGTTTGCCGCACCGTACTTTAATCCTCCGGTGCTGGCGCTGGCATGGGCTGTTACGGTCGGCGGCATCCTACAGCTGGTGTATCAGCTACCGCATTTGAAGAAGATCGGCATGCTGGTTTTGCCACGCATTAACTTCCACGATGCCGGGGCAATGCGCGTGGTGAAACAGATGGGACCAGCGATCCTTGGCGTCTCTGTGAGCCAGATCTCCTTAATCATCAACACCATTTTTGCCTCATTTCTTGCTTCCGGTTCGGTGTCGTGGATGTATTACGCCGACCGCTTAATGGAGTTCCCCTCCGGTGTTCTGGGCGTGGCGCTTGGTACTATTTTGCTGCCGTCGCTGTCGAAAAGTTTTGCCAGTGGCAATCATGATGAATACAACCGTTTGATGGACTGGGGGCTGCGTCTTTGTTTCCTGTTGGCGCTGCCGAGTGCGGTTGCGTTGGGCATTCTTTCAGGTCCGTTAACCGTTTCGCTGTTCCAGTACGGTAAATTTACCGCCTTTGATGCGCTGATGACCCAGCGGGCGTTAATTGCCTACTCGGTGGGTTTGATTGGCCTGATTGTCGTGAAAGTGTTGGCTCCTGGCTTTTATTCCCGCCAGGACATTAAAACGCCAGTGAAAATTGCCATCGTTACGCTGATTTTAACGCAATTGATGAACCTGGCGTTTATCGGCCCGTTGAAACATGCCGGGCTGTCCCTTTCTATTGGTCTGGCGGCGTGTCTGAATGCTTCTCTGCTTTACTGGCAGTTGCGTAAGCAGAAAATCTTTACCCCGCAACCCGGCTGGATGCCGTTTCTGTTGCGTCTGGTGGTGGCGGTACTGGTGATGTCTGGCGTGCTTTTAGGTATGTTACATATCATGCCTGAGTGGTCACTGGGTACTATGCCCTGGCGTTTACTGCGTTTAATGGCGGTCGTGCTGGCGGGAATTGCCGCGTACTTCGCTGCACTGGCGGTGTTGGGCTTCAAAGTTAAAGAGTTTGCCCGTCGGACGGTATAACAATGCATTCCGGCCTGCACTGCAGGCCGGAGATAATCTTCAGATCGAAATCTTTTTACTGCCGCGATGGGGTATTGATGTCTGACCGTTCGCCCCGTACAGCGTCGGTTCCTGATGCGGTTTTAACATTTCCAGCGCCTGTTGATTGCGCTCAATCTGTCCTTCCAGTAACCAGCCATTATGTTGATTCATTTGACGTAGTTGCTGAGTTTGCACCGTAATTTCCTGCCAACGTTGACTAATATCAACGCTATTTTCTGCATTGGGTTCTTTTCTGCGTAACTGTTCGAGGTAATCCAACGTCGCCAGCAGTGAGCTTTTTTGTTCTGTAATCCATTGCAACTGGCTGCCGTTGATCTGCCCCATTGAGAGATGTTGCTGCTCTTGATCCATTACCGTTTTGAGATCGTTAAGCACTGCGGACATCTGGTCGAGGATCTCTGCAAGACGCGTCATACGATCAGTTACTCTGCAAGTCTTGCTGCGCTTCGTTGATTAGCGCATCGGCAATTTTGCCGGTGTCCATTTTTAGTTCACCGTTACGAATCGCCAGTTTTAACGCTTCGACACGTTCAAGATTGATATCACTGCTGCCGGGTTGCATTAGTTTTGCTTGCGCGTCGCTTAACGTCACACTGGTGCTGGTGGCGGCGGTTGTTTTTGCCGCCCGGGTATTCGTTACCGGCGCGTCAGTGGTTTCACGCGGTTGAACGGTGCTTACGGGCTTCAGAGGTGAAGTGCGGTCAATACTCATGGTTTATTCCTCATTGAGGGCGCTTTTATCATGTGTTGCTTATTTATCGGCATGGGTCGGGTAATCTTTAACAGGTTACAGGTTTATAAGAATATTCCCATCTGCATCGACAACGCCGCTGACCACCTGTCCCGATACCATGCGCACCCGCGCATTCTGTGCGACGGCAGCATTGTTCAGCGCCTGACCTTCAGCGTTGGCGCTAAACCCATCACCACTGGCGATCACGTTGACGCGTTGTCCCGCTTTTACACGCCAGGCCTGGCGCAACTGGGTTAATTGGATAGGTTGTTCGGGTGATAGATCGCGCAGGCTAACGGCATCAATAAGTTGATTGATATCCAACACAGTACGCGGCGGCAAGGTGTCCAGTCGTCCGCGTTTCAGTTTTACATTGCCAGCTTCCAGCTTTCCTCCCCGCACAATGGGCATCGCGGCAACCACATAATTTCCTGTGGCCTGTACATTGACTTGCAAATATCGTTTGTCGTTACCGCAGCGTGCCAGCACATTCACATTGCCCCACAGGCGGGAATTATTGCTCATCGAAAGCAATGGCTGCTCGCACGGCGGCAGTAGATTGGGCGCTGTACGAATAGAAACACGAACCTCATCACTTACCCCCGCGAGCTGGGCGCTAAAAAAGGTTTGCAATTGCGATGTGAGATTGCTCGCCGCACTTAACGGACTGAATAGTATCGCGATGATCGCCACGCTACGTTTTATTGCCAGCATTTTCGCCCCCAGCCATTTCTACAACGTGAATTGTACCTGTCCGCAATGACCATCAACGGCATAAATAGCGACCCATTTTGCGTTTATTCCGCCGATAACGCGCGCGTAAAGGCATTTAAGCTGATGGCAGAATTTTGATACCTGCGGAGGAGATATGCTCGATAAGCTCGACGCCGCCTTACGTTTTCAACAAGAGGCGCTCAATCTGCGCGCCCAGCGTCAGGAAGTGCTGGCAGCAAACATCGCCAATGCCGATACCCCTGGTTATCAGGCTCGCGATATCGATTTTGCCAGTGAACTTAAAAAAGTCATGCAACGTGGACGGGATGCAACAAGCGTGGTTGCACTGACGATGACCTCAACGCAACACATTCCGGCGCAGGCGCTGACGCCTCCTACCGCAGAACTGCAATACCGTATTCCGGACCAGCCCTCGCTGGATGGTAATACCGTCGATATGGATCGCGAACGCACCCAGTTTGCCGATAACAGCCTGCAATACCAGATGAGCCTTAGCGCGTTGAGCGGGCAAATCAAAGGCATGATGAACGTTTTACAGAGCGGAAATTAACGGATGGCATTGCTGAATATTTTTGATATCGCCGGGTCGGCGTTAACTGCTCAGTCCCAGCGCCTGAACGTGGCGGCCAGTAATCTGGCGAATGCTGATAGCGTGACCGGTCCCGATGGACAGCCATATCGGGCAAAACAGGTGGTATTTCAGGTTAACGCTGCTCCAGGTGCTGCGACAGGCGGCGTAAAGGTGGCTGATGTTATAGAAAGTCAGGCCCCGGACAAACTGGTTTATGAACCGGGTAATCCGCTGGCGGATGCAAAGGGCTACGTGAAAATGCCAAACGTTGATGTCGTCGGGGAGATGGTTAACACCATGTCGGCGTCACGCAGCTATCAGGCCAATGTTGAAGTGCTCAACACGGTGAAAAGCATGATGCTGAAAACCCTTACGCTCGGTCAATAAAGGAGAAAGCTATGTCCATTGCGGTAACCACCACCGATCCGACAAATACCGGCGTCAGCACCACCAGTAGTAGTTCGCTCACGGGCAGCAACGCCGCAGATTTACAAAGCAGTTTTCTGACTTTGTTGGTGGCGCAGCTGAAAAACCAGGACCCGACCAATCCAATGGAAAACAACGAGCTGACGTCGCAATTGGCTCAAATCAGCACGGTCAGCGGGATTGAAAAACTCAATACCACGCTCGGATCTATTTCCGGACAGATTGATAACAGCCAGTCGTTACAGGCCAGTAACCTGATCGGTCACGGCGTGATGATCCCAGGCACCACTGTTCTTGCGGGAACCGGCAGTGAAGAAGGGGCTGTGACCACGACCACACCGTTTGGTGTTGAGTTGCAGCAGGCGGCAGACAAAGTTACGGCCACCATCACCGATAAAAACGGCGCGGTTGTCCGTACCATTGATATCGGTGAACTGACTGCCGGAGTCCACAGTTTCACCTGGGACGGTACGTTGACTGACGGCAGCACTGCGCCGAACGGTTCTTACAATGTAGCGATTAGCGCCAGTAACGGTGGTACACAACTGGTTGCCCAGCCGCTGCAGTTTGCTCTGGTGCAGGGGGTGATCCGCGGCAACAACGGTAATACGCTGGATCTCGGCACTTACGGCACCACCACCCTCGACGAAGTACGGCAGATAATTTAAAGCCCTCAAATTTCAGGAGTCAGTCATGGCCTTTTCTCAAGCGGTTAGCGGATTAAACGCTGCCGCCACCAACCTCGATGTTATTGGCAACAATATCGCCAACTCCGCCACCTACGGCTTTAAATCAGGCACGGCCTCTTTTGCCGATATGTTTGCCGGTTCGAAAGTGGGACTGGGGGTAAAAGTTGCCGGTATCACTCAGGACTTTACCGATGGCACGACCACCAACACCGGGCGAGGTCTGGACGTTGCTATCAGCCAGAATGGTTTTTTCCGTCTGGTAGACAGCAATGGTTCGGTTTTTTACAGCCGTAATGGACAATTTAAGCTCGATGAAAATCGTAACCTGGTGAATATGCAAGGATTACAGCTGACGGGGTATCCGGCAACCGGTACGCCGCCGACTATTCAACAAGGGGCGAATCCGACCAATATTTCGATCCCGAATACCCTGATGGCAGCGAAAACTACCACCACGGCGTCGATGCAGATCAACCTGAATTCCAGTGATCCGCTTCCCTCTGTTAAAGGATTCGATGCCAGCAATGCGGATAGCTATAACAAAAAAGGTTCGGTGACTGTTTTCGATAGTCAGGGTAATGCTCATGATATGAGCGTTTATTTTGTGAAGACCGGGGATAATAACTGGGATGTTTACACCCAGGATAGCAGTGATCCAAACAGCATTGCGAAGACAGCGACAACACTGGAATTTAATGCTAATGGCACATTAGTGGATGGTGCGATGGCGAATAATATCGCAACCGGCGCAATTAACGGCGCAGATCCCGCCACGTTTAGCCTGAGCTTCCTCAACTCCATGCAGCAAAATACCGGTGCTAACAACATTGTGGCAACCACCCAGAACGGCTATAAACCGGGCGATCTGGTGAGTTATCAAATCAATGATGACGGTACGGTTGTCGGCAACTATTCCAACGAACAAACCCAACTGCTGGGGCAGATTGTACTGGCGAACTTTGCCAACAACGAAGGTCTGGCATCCGAAGGCGACAACGTCTGGTCTGCGACGCAATCTTCTGGCGTGGCGCTGTTGGGGACAGCCGGGACGGGCAACTTTGGCACCCTGACCAACGGTGCGCTGGAAGCGTCCAACGTCGATCTCAGTAAAGAACTGGTCAATATGATCGTTGCCCAGCGTAACTATCAGTCTAACGCCCAGACCATCAAAACCCAGGACCAGATCCTCAACACGCTGGTTAACTTACGCTAATCGCTGACGGGATAGCTCAATGGATCACGCAATTTATACCGCGATGGGGGCAGCCAGCCAGACGCTGAATCAACAGGCGGTGACCGCCAGTAATCTGGCCAATGCCTCTACGCCCGGTTTTCGCGCACAGTTAAACGCCTTGCGTGCAGTTCCGGTGGAAGGGCTTTCACTACCCACGCGCACGCTGGTTACGGCGTCAACACCGGGTGCTGACATGACGCCCGGTAAGATGGATTACACCTCGCGCCCGCTGGACGTCGCGTTGCAGCAGGACGGCTGGCTGGCCGTGCAGACCGCTGACGGCAGCGAAGGATATACGCGTAATGGCAGCATTCAGGTTGATCCCACCGGGCAACTGACAATTCAGGGACATCCGGTGATCGGCGAGGCGGGGCCAATTGCTGTGCCGGAAGGGGCGGAAATCACTGTTGCTGCCGATGGCACAATCTCGGCGCTGAATTCTGGCGATCCGGCAAATACTGTCGCGCCAGTGGGGCGTCTGAAGCTGGTGAAAGCCACGGGCAGCGAAGTGCAGCGCGGTGACGACGGCATTTTTCGTTTAAGCGCAGAAAGCCAGGCTACGCGTGGGCCGGTACTGCAGGCAGATCCAACCTTACGTGTGATGTCGGGGGTTCTGGAAGGCAGTAACGTCAATGCCGTTGCGGCAATGAGCGACATGATTGCCAGCGCGCGGCGTTTTGAAATGCAGATGAAGGTGATCAGCAGCGTCGATGATAACGCAGGCCGTGCCAACCAACTGCTGTCGATGAGTTAATTGAACGGATACATGACAAACGTAAGTTGCCCGGTGTGCAAACTTATCGGTCTACGGGGTACATCGCAATTTATTGATTTTTCTATACCTTGTAGGCCGGATAAGGCGTTTACGCCGCATCCGGCATGAAGACATATGCATTTTGTCAATAATCCACCACAGGACATTTTATGATCAGTTCATTATGGATCGCCAAAACGGGCCTTGACGCCCAGCAAACCAATATGGACGTCATTGCCAACAACCTGGCAAACGTCAGTACCAACGGTTTTAAGCGCCAGCGGGCCGTTTTTGAAGATCTGCTTTACCAAACCATCCGCCAGCCGGGGGCACAGTCTTCCGAACAAACCACCTTGCCATCCGGGTTGCAAATCGGCACGGGGGTACGTCCGGTCGCCACTGAACGCTTACACAGCCAGGGCAACCTGTCGCAGACCAACAACAGTAAAGACGTCGCGATTAAAGGGCAGGGCTTTTTCCAGGTGATGTTGCCAGATGGGTCATCAGCCTATACCCGTGACGGCTCTTTCCAGGTGGATCAGAACGGGCAGCTGGTGACGGCTGGTGGTTTTCAGGTGCAGCCAGCGATCACCATTCCGGCGAATGCGTTAAGTATCACCATCGGTCGTGATGGCGTGGTCAGCGTAACCCAACAAGGCCAGGCAGCTCCGGTTCAAGTTGGGCAGCTCAATCTCACCACCTTTATGAATGATACCGGACTGGAGAGCATTGGCGAAAACCTCTACACCGAAACGCAATCCTCCGGTGCACCGAACGAAAGCACGCCGGGCCTGAACGGCGCGGGACTGCTTTATCAAGGGTATGTTGAAACGTCTAACGTCAACGTGGCGGAAGAACTGGTCAATATGATTCAGGTGCAACGCGCCTACGAAATCAACAGTAAAGCGGTATCCACCACCGATCAGATGCTGCAAAAACTGACGCAACTCTAAGGCATAACCGGTGGCAGATTCACCGGTTTACTGATTTTTGAAGATGATAGCCATGCAAAAAAACGCTGCGCATACTTATGCCATTTCCAGCTTGTTGGTGCTTTCACTAACCGGCTGCGCCTGGATACCCTCCACGCCGCTGGTACAGGGGGCGACCAGTGCACAACCGGTTCCCGGTCCGACGCCCGTCGCCAACGGTTCTATTTTCCAGTCTGCTCAGCCGATTAACTATGGCTATCAACCGCTGTTTGAAGATCGTCGACCACGCAATATTGGCGATACGCTGACCATCGTGTTGCAGGAGAACGTCAGCGCCAGCAAAAGCTCCTCTGCGAATGCCAGCCGTGACGGTAAAACTAATTTTGGCTTTGATACTGTGCCGCGCTATTTGCAGGGGCTGTTTGGTAACGCTCGTGCCGATGTCGAAGCCTCTGGTGGCAACACGTTCAACGGAAAAGGTGGGGCCAATGCCAGCAATACCTTTAGCGGCACGTTGACGGTGACGGTTGACCAGGTACTGGTCAACGGCAACCTGCATGTGGTGGGTGAAAAACAGATCGCCATTAATCAGGGTACCGAATTTATTCGCTTCTCTGGTGTAGTTAATCCTCGCACCATCAGCGGCAGTAATACCGTACCGTCTACTCAGGTGGCGGATGCGCGCATTGAATACGTAGGCAATGGCTACATTAACGAAGCGCAAAATATGGGCTGGTTGCAGCGTTTCTTCCTTAACCTGTCGCCAATGTAAGTGAGGCTGTGGTGATTAAATTTCTCTCTGCATTAATTCTTCTACTGGTTATCACGGCAGCTCAGGCTGAGCGTATTCGCGATCTCACCAGTGTTCAGGGGGTAAGGCAAAACTCACTGATTGGCTATGGCCTGGTGGTGGGGCTGGATGGCACCGGTGACCAGACAACTCAGACGCCGTTTACCACACAAACGCTTAATAACATGCTCTCACAGCTGGGAATTACCGTTCCGACGGGCACTAATATGCAGCTAAAAAACGTCGCTGCGGTAATGGTGACGGCGTCACTTCCACCGTTTGGACGTCAGGGGCAAACCATTGACGTGGTGGTTTCTTCCATGGGAAATGCCAAAAGTCTGCGTGGCGGTACGTTATTGATGACACCGCTTAAGGGCGTTGACAGTCAGGTGTATGCGCTGGCACAGGGCAATATTCTGGTTGGCGGCGCAGGGGCCTCCGCTGGCGGTAGCAGTGTTCAGGTGAACCAACTGAACGGTGGACGGATCACCAATGGTGCGGTTATTGAACGTGAATTGCCCAGCCAGTTTGGCGTCGGGAATACCCTTAATTTGCAACTTAACGACGAAGATTTCAGTATGGCGCAGCAAATCGCTGACACCATCAACCGCGTGCGTGGATATGGCAGCGCCACCGCGTTAGATGCGCGGACTATTCAGGTGCGCGTACCGAGTGGCAACAGTTCCCAGGTCCGTTTCCTTGCCGATATCCAGAATATGCAGGTTAATGTCACCCCGCAGGACGCTAAAGTAGTGATTAACTCGCGCACTGGTTCGGTGGTGATGAATCGCGAAGTGACCCTCGACAGCTGCGCGGTAGCGCAGGGGAATCTCTCGGTTACGGTAAATCGGCAGGCCAATGTCAGCCAGCCAGATACACCGTTTGGTGGCGGGCAGACTGTGGTTACTCCACAAACGCAGATCGATTTACGCCAGAGCGGCGGTTCGCTGCAAAGCGTACGTTCCAGCGCCAGCCTCAATAACGTGGTGCGTGCGCTCAATGCGCTGGGCGCTACGCCGATGGATCTGATGTCCATACTGCAATCAATGCAAAGTGCGGGATGTCTGCGGGCAAAACTGGAAATCATCTGATGATCAGCGACAGCAAACTACTGGCAAGTGCGGCCTGGGATGCACAATCGCTCAACGAACTTAAGGCGAAAGCGGGCGAAGATCCGGCGGCAAATATCCGTCCGGTGGCCCGCCAGGTGGAAGGGATGTTCGTGCAGATGATGTTGAAAAGCATGCGCGACGCTTTACCAAAAGATGGCCTGTTCAGCAGCGAGCACACTCGCCTGTATACCAGTATGTATGACCAGCAGATTGCCCAACAGATGACGGCGGGCAAAGGTCTGGGGCTGGCAGAGATGATGGTTAAACAGATGACGCCAGAACAACCATTGCCAGATGAGTCCACGCCAGCAGCACCGATGAAATTCCCGCTCGAAACCGTGGTGCGTTATCAAAATCAGACGCTTTCGCAGCTGGTGCAAAAGGCCGTACCACGTAACTACGATGATTCGCTGCCGGGTGACAGTAAAGCATTCCTCGCGCAACTCTCGTTGCCCGCCCAACTGGCAAGCCAGCAAAGCGGTGTGCCACATCATTTGATCCTCGCTCAGGCGGCGCTGGAATCTGGCTGGGGACAACGGCAAATCCGCCGTGAAAACGGCGAGCCGAGCTATAACCTGTTTGGCGTCAAAGCCTCTGGCAACTGGAAAGGGCCAGTCACTGAAATCACCACGACTGAATATGAAAATGGCGAAGCGAAGAAAGTAAAAGCGAAGTTTCGGGTCTACAGCTCGTATCTGGAAGCATTGTCGGATTACGTTGGGCTATTAACACGTAACCCGCGCTACGCTGCCGTGACGACCGCCGCGAGTGCGGAGCAGGGGGCGCAGGCCCTACAGGACGCGGGCTATGCCACCGATCCTCACTATGCCCGCAAACTCACCAGCATGATTCAGCAGATGAAATCGATAAGCGACAAGGTGAGCAAAACCTACAGCATGAACATTGATAATCTGTTCTGAATAACTCAAGTCCGGCGGGTCGCTGCCGATAATACTCTGTAATTGAAGGCTTATAAGGAACCTCCATGTCCAGCTTGATCAATAACGCCATGAGCGGACTGAACGCGGCCCAGGCGGCGTTAAATACGGCAAGTAATAATATCTCCAGCTATAACGTTGCCGGATATACCCGCCAAACCACTATTATGGCGCAGGCCAACAGCACGTTGGGCGCGGGTGGCTGGGTTGGCAATGGTGTCTACGTTTCCGGTGTGCAGCGTGAGTATGATGCTTTTATTACCAACCAGTTACGTGCGGCTCAGACGCAAAGTAGCGGCCTGACTGCCCGCTATGAGCAGATGTCGAAAATCGACAATATGCTCTCCACCAGTACCTCTTCGCTGGCAACACAGATGCAGGATTTCTTCACCAGCCTGCAAACGCTGGTGAGTAACGCGGAAGATCCGGCAGCGCGCCAGGCGCTGATTGGGAAATCAGAAGGGTTGGTGAATCAGTTTAAAACCACCGATCAATATCTGCGCGACCAGGACAAACAGGTCAATATCGCGATAGGTGCCAGCGTTGATCAGATCAACAATTACGCTAAACAAATCGCCAGCCTGAACGATCAGATCTCCCGCCTGACAGGCGTGGGGGCAGGGGCGTCACCTAACAATCTGCTGGATCAACGCGATCAACTGGTGAGCGAATTAAACCAGATTGTTGGCGTAGAAGTCAGCGTTCAGGATGGTGGCACTTATAACATCACGATGGCCAATGGCTACTCACTGGTTCAGGGAAGTACGGCGCGGCAACTTGCGGCAATTCCTTCCAGCGCCGACCCTTCTCGTACGACTGTCGCTTATGTTGATGGGACTGCGGGCAATCTTGAGATCCCGGAGAAATTGCTGAATACCGGGTCACTGGGCGGTATTCTGACATTTCGTTCTCAGGATCTCGACCAGACGCGTAATACGCTCGGACAACTGGCGCTGGCATTTGCCGAGGCTTTCAATGCCCAACATAACAAGGGGTATGATGCCAATGGTAAAGAAGGGGAGGATTTCTTTGCTATCGGTAAGCCCGCGGTTCTGCAAAATACTAACAACAATAGTGGCGTTGCGATCGGTGCCACGGTAACCGATGCCTCCGCGGTACTGGCGACAGATTACAAAATCTCGTTCGATAATAATCAGTGGCAGGTCACCCGCCTTGCCAGCAATACCACTTTTACGGTGACGCCGGATGCTAACGGTAAAGTGGCATTTGATGGTCTGGAGTTGACGTTTACAGGAACGCCTGCCGTTAACGACAGCTTCACACTGAAACCGGTAAGTGACGCCATCGTCAACATGGATGTATTAATCACCGACGAAGCGAAAATCGCCATGGCGAGCGCAGAAGATGCGGGTGATAGCGACAACCGCAACGGTCAGGCCCTGCTGGATCTGCAAAGTAACAGTAAAACGGTGGGCGGTGCTAAATCCTTTAACGACGCTTATGCCTCGTTAGTGAGTGATATCGGTAATAAAACCGCGACGTTGAAAACCAGTAGCACCACGCAAGGTAATGTGGTGACGCAGCTTTCCAATCAGCAGCAGTCGATTTCTGGTGTCAATCTCGATGAGGAGTATGGAAATCTGCAACGTTTTCAGCAGTATTACCTGGCGAATGCGCAGGTTCTGCAGACGGCAAACGCGATTTTTGATGCGCTGATTAACATTCGTTAAGGGGAGATAAAATGCGTTTCAGTACCCAGATGATGTACCAGCAAAACATGCGTGGCATCACCAATTCTCAGGCCGAATGGATGAAGTACGGCGAACAGATGTCGACGGGTAAGCGAGTCGTTAACCCTTCAGATGATCCCATTGCTGCATCACAAGCTGTTGTTCTCTCCCAGGCACAGGCGCAAAACAGCCAGTACACGCTGGCGCGTACTTTCGCCACTCAAAAAGTGTCACTGGAAGAGAGTGTGCTTAGCCAGGTCACCACTGCTATCCAGAATGCTCAGGAAAAAATTGTCTACGCCAGCAATGGCACCTTGAGTGACGATGACCGGGCGTCGTTGGCAACCGATATCCAGGGTATTCGTGACCAGTTGCTGAATCTGGCGAACACTACGGATGGTAACGGGCGCTACATTTTTGCCGGTTATAAAACAGAAACTGCGCCGTTTAGTGAGGCAGACGGCGAATATGTTGGCGGAGCAGAAAGTATTAAACAACAGGTCGATGCTTCGCGTTCGATGGTGATAGGGCACACGGGTGACAAAATTTTCGACAGTATTACCAGCAACGCGGTAGCGGAACCAGACGGTAGCGCTTCTGAAACTAATCTGTTTGCTATGCTGGATAGCGCCATCGCAGCCCTGAAAATGCCGGTCGCGGATAGCGAAGCGGATAAAGAAACCGCCGCTGCGGCATTGGATAAAACCAACCGCGGACTGAAAAATTCGCTGAATAATGTGCTGACCGTTCGCGCGGAATTAGGCACGCAGTTGAACGAGCTGGAATCGCTGGATTCATTAGGTAGCGATCGCGCTTTAGGGCAAACGCAGCAGATGAGCGATCTGGTTGATGTGGACTGGAATGCAACTATTTCATCTTACATCATGCAGCAAACGGCATTGCAGGCATCGTATAAAGCATTTACCGATATGCAGGGATTGTCGCTGTTCCAGCTCAACAAATAAGCTCGCTTTAAAACATATCATGAAACTGGGTATGTTTTGTCTGCCCGCTCTGGGATCGCCGGGGCGGGCATTTTTTTGCCTATTTTGTATTGTTGGTTAGCAAGGATGCCATTCGATGAATTTTAATATGTTGATTTAAAGATGAAATAAAAAAGCCCTGGCAGTTACCAGGGCTTGATTACTTGAGCTAATTATTACTCAACAGGTTGCGGACGCGCAGGAGCGGCAGATGCATGATGCGTTGCCGTATGACCACCTGCGGCACCTTTACCTTCGAAGGTAAAAGCAGGGCGCTGCCAATCACTGTGACGCGGTGCCTCCGGAACATATTCCGGTGCCGGAGCACGCGTCATTGGCGCGGTAGCGTGGTTATGCTCAACGGTGACCTCAGGTTCAACCGCAGCTACCGTTTCAACTTCTGCTGCGACTTCAGCGACGACTGGCGCGGCAGGTTGAGCAACAACTTCAGGCTCAGCAACCACAACCTCAGCAGTTTCGGCAACTTCTTCAATATCAGCCGTCTCTTCCTGCGGTTCAACCACCGGTTCTGCGTGTTCTGCAACTTCCTGGGCTACGGCAACATCAGACTCGGTAATCACCTGCGGCTGTTCAGTTACCGCGGCGGCAATCACTTCAGGATGCGTCGTTTCAACCACTTCCGGTTGCGGTTCGGCAACCTGAACGGGGGCTTCTACGACTTCAGCCACTTCTTCAACAATCGGTGCGCTAACAACCGGTTCGACAGCGGCGGCGACAGGGACCTCAGTCACCATCGGTTGCACTTGTACTTCTTCCTGTTCGCGCTGCTCTTCAACCTGTACATCTTGCGGACGTACAATCGGATAGCGGATCCAGACTTTGCCAGAGGCCAGTTCCGGAGACGCGCACGCTACGGTTAACGGCATTGGCGACTGGGTCGGATAACGCTCGTCACGATAGCGACGACGACGCTGACCACTCACGCGCAGGTGACGAGGCGAGCGGCGAGAGCGACGCGGCATGCCACCGTTATCACGGTTATCAGCATTGTTCTCTTCCTGCTGTTCCGGCGCAGTTTGCGCTACGACTGGCAGCGGGACTTTCGCCAGTTCTGTACGCGGAGCAGGCACTTCCTGAACGATGGTTTCGGCAGCGGCAGTTTCTTCAACCACTGGTGCGGCTACCGTTTCTTCGGCTACGCTTTGCTCGTAACGCACTTTCTGATTCAGCTGGCGCTGTTTACGACGCGGCTGAACCGGACGTACACGTTCTTCCTGTTCGGTTTCCTGAACAGATTGCTCTTCAACATTCAGCGCTTTCGCTTCTTGTTGCGCCTGACGTTTATCATCATTACGGCGGCGGCTACGTTCACGACGCGGCGCTTGCTGCTCGTCGGTGGTACGCGCTTTTTCCGTTACCTCAGCCTGCTGACGGCTCTCACGCGTCTCGGCAGTCTGCTGCTGTGCCTGGCGACGATTACGACGGTTTTCTTCGCGATTATCGCTGCCTTCAGTACGTTCACTACGGGTGTCGCGGCGCTCATTACGGTCACGGCGGTTGTTCTGACGAGGCTTGCGACGATCCTGTTGACGTTCCGGTTTCGCTTCTGCTTTCGGTGCTGGTTGCTCGGCCGGTTTGGTTTCTTCACCACCGCTGAACAGCGCTTTCAGTGCGCCGAAGAAGCGGCTCAACAACCCTGGTTGTGCAGGAGATGCTGGTGTTGCCGTTGCAGCTTTAGGTGCTGGGGCTACGACAGGCGCGGCAGGTTCAGCTGGCGTTGGCGCTGGCGGCACATCCGGCATGGCAAAGGTAGCCAGCGCAGGTTGTTCAGGACGCTTACGTTCAGCGAACTCTTCTTCAGACGGCAGCGCCATCGCTTCTTCATGCAGCTTCGGCAGCATGTAGCTTAAGGTTGGGGTTTCTTCCCCTTTGCGCACGCGCAGCACATGGTAGTGCGGGGTTTCCATCTGATCGTTTGGCACAATCACACAGCGCACGCCGTCCTGACGAGTTTCAATCGCATTCACTGCAGAACGTTTTTCATTCAGCAGGTAAGAAGCTATTGGCACAGGAACAATGGCGTGAACTTCCTGGGTGTTCTCTTTCAGCGCTTCTTCTTCGATCAGACGCAGAATAGAGAGCGACAGCGATTCGTTGTCACGCACGGTACCGGTACCGGAGCAGCGCGGGCAGACGTGATGGCTGGATTCACCCAATGATGGGCTCAGGCGCTGACGGGACATTTCCAGCAGACCAAAGCGAGAAATATGGCTGATTTGAATACGTGCACGGTCCTGACGCACCGCTTCACGCAGACGGTTTTCTACCGCACGCTGGTGGCGGACTGGCGTCATGTCAATGAAGTCGATAACAATCAGGCCGCCGAGGTCACGCAGGCGCAGCTGACGAGCAATCTCATCGGCAGCTTCGAGGTTGGTGTTAAACGCGGTTTCTTCGATATCGCCGCCGCGGGTTGCGCGTGCGGAGTTGATATCGATGGCAGTTAACGCTTCAGTGCTGTCGATAACAATAGAACCACCAGACGGCAGACGGACTTCACGCTGGAAGGCGGACTCGATCTGCGACTCGATCTGGTAGTGGCTGAACAGCGGAATTTCACCAGTGTACAGCTTGATTTTGCTGCTGAAATCCGGGCGACCTAATGCAGCGATATGCTGACGCGCCAGTTCGAGCACTTTCGGGTTATCGATAAGGATTTCGCCGATGTCCTGACGTAAGTAATCGCGGAATGCGCGAACGATTACGTTGCTCTCCTGATGGATCAGGAACGGGGCAGGGCGGCTTTCAGCGGCTTTTTTGATAGCTTCCCAGTGTTTCAGACGGAAGCTTAAATCCCATTGCAGCGCCTCAGCAGATTTGCCGACGCCAGCGGTGCGCACGATAAGCCCCATGCCTTCCGGCAGTTCAAGGCTTGCCAGTGCTTCTTTTAATTCGGTACGGTCGTCGCCTTCGATACGGCGAGAAATACCACCCGCGCGCGGGTTGTTCGGCATCAGAACCAGATAGCTACCTGCCAGGCTGATAAAGGTGGTCAGTGCTGCGCCTTTGTTACCGCGCTCTTCTTTATCGATCTGAACAATAACTTCCTGACCTTCACGCAACACATCTTTAATGTTGGGACGGCCATGAGCACTGTAGTTAGCAGGGAAATATTCGCGGGCAATTTCTTTAAGTGGGAGGAAACCGTGACGTTCAGCGCCGTAATCAACAAAAGCAGCTTCCAGACTCGGTTCAATGCGGGTGATTTTACCTTTGTAGATGTTTGCCTTTTTCTGTTCGTGCCCTGGACTTTCGATATCCAGGTCATACAGACGCTGCCCATCTACAAGGGCAACGCGCAACTCTTCCTGCTGAGTTGCGTTGATTAACATTCTTTTCATCGTAACTTACTCATTATTCTTACATTGACGACTAAGCTGCGGGCAAAGTAACGCCTTTCCGGGTGTGAACCGATGGCCTCGTGTCTAGTCGCGTCGCCAACCTCACGGTTATCGTCAGCTCAAAGAGGCGCAGAGTGTCGGTTGCCCGTTTTTCATGCGGAAAAACAGCGCAATTATCAAAGAAACAGACTGGGTATTACTCTCCAGAAATATTTCCATCTACCGGTAAGGACTGCAACCCGCAGCCCGCTAACTGCCTGAAAGATCAATACGTCTTACGCCATTGCTGCGTGGATGATCGGTCGGGCAAAATGGGTTATTCCGTAAAATTTCTTGTTTTAACAAGGATGGACACGGAAACGTTCTCATTATTCCACTGCAAGCCTTGTTATAGCAAGATGACTTTTACCATTTATCACCCGCTTACTCACAGTTTTTTCACTTCTTAATGGTGATTGGTTTAATAACCATCAATAAAGTGATCACGTAGTGAAGTAATAAGGTGCAAAACTAAATATAAGCATAGAAAAATGAGTGGCGCGAATCCTGTTGGCTAATTAGAATCGCCCACCATGAAAACAGAGACTCCATCCGTAAAAATTGTTGCTATCACCGCTGACGAAGCGGGGCAACGTATCGATAACTTTTTGCGTACCCAATTGAAAGGCGTACCAAAAAGTATGATTTACCGTATTTTGCGTAAAGGCGAAGTGCGGGTGAACAAAAAACGTATTAAGCCTGAATATAAACTCGAAGCGGGTGATGAGGTGCGTATCCCACCGGTTCGCGTTGCTGAGCGGGAAGAAGAGGCGGTTTCGCCACATCTGCAAAAGGTGGCAGCGCTGGCGGACGTCATCTTATATGAAGATGAGCATATCCTGGTGCTGAATAAACCTTCCGGTACGGCGGTACATGGCGGCAGTGGTTTAAGCTTCGGCGTTATCGAAGGTTTGCGGGCGTTGCGCCCGGAAGCGCGGTTCCTTGAACTGGTTCATCGTCTCGACCGGGACACTTCCGGTGTGTTGCTGGTAGCGAAAAAACGCTCGGCGTTGCGTTCTCTGCATGAGCAATTACGTGAAAAAGGGATGCAAAAAGATTACCTGGCGCTGGTGCGCGGTCAGTGGCAGTCGCATGTGAAGAGCGTACAAGCGCCGTTGCTGAAAAATATTCTGCAAAGCGGCGAACGTATCGTGCGTGTGAGTCAGGAAGGTAAACCGTCGGAAACACGCTTTAAAGTGGAAGAACGCTATGCATTTGCCACCCTGGTGCGTTGTAGCCCGGTAACTGGGCGTACTCATCAGATCCGTGTGCATACACAGTATGCGGGTCATCCGATTGCCTTTGACGATCGCTACGGTGACCGTGAATTTGATAGACAGCTCACTGAAGCAGGCACGGGATTAAATCGTCTGTTCCTGCACGCCGCAGCGTTGAAGTTTACCCATCCGGGAACCGGTGAGGTGATGCGTATCGAAGCGCCGATGGATGAAGGTTTGAAGCGTTGTTTGCAAAAGCTGCGTAACGCGCGCTAATACAAGCATATAAACCTGATAATGGGCGGTTGGCCTGATAAGGCGTTTACGCCGCATCAGGCCGCCAGCACCGATTGCCGGATGCGACATACCTGCATCCGGCGTAAAAAACTATCCCATTAGCGGGTTTTTCCCTTCCCGACGTAACATCTGACACAGCGCGATTAGCGGTAAACCAACCAGCGTGTTAGGGTCACGCCCTTCTAAACGCTCAAACAGCGTAATGCCAAATCCTTCACTCTTAAAGCTACCCGCGCAGTGCAGGGGATGCTCCTTACGCACGTAATTATCAATCTCCGCCTCGCTCAGGTGACGGAAATGGACGTCAAAAGGCTCCACTTCTGTTTGCAGATGCCCATTCGCCGAATTAAACAACGCCAGTCCAGTATAGAAGGTGACGATATTGCCGCTGGCTTTGCGTAATTGCAGACGGGCATTTTCTTCCGTTAACGGTTTACCGGTGATTTCGCCATCAAGAACACATACCTGGTCTGAACCAATAATTAAATGATCCGGATAACGTGACGCCAGAGATTGCGCTTTTTCTTGTGCCAGTCGAAGCACCAACTGTCGCGGTGATTCGTCGCTGCGTGGGGTTTCGTCGACCTCGGGTGCTGCACATTCAAAAGAGATTTGCAGTTTTTCCAGAAGAGCGCGACGCCAGGGCGAGGTGGAGGCTAAAATAAGTTTAGGCATATTTTTTTCCATCAGATATAGCGTATTGATGATAGCCATTTTAAACTATGCGCTTCGTTTTGCAGGTTGATGTTCGTTATCAGCACTGAACGAAAATAAAGCAGTAACCCGCAATGTGTGCGAATTATTGGCAAAAGGCAACCACAGGCTGCCTTTTTCTTTGACTCTATGACGTTACAAAGTTAATATGCGCGCCCTATGCAAAAGGTAAAATTACCCCTGACTCTCGATCCGGTTCGTACGGCTCAAAAACGCCTTGATTACCAGGGTATCTATACCCCTGATCAGGTTGAGCGCGTCGCCGAATCCGTAGTCAGTGTGGACAGTGATGTGGAATGCTCCATGTCGTTCGCTATCGATAACCAACGTCTCGCAGTGTTAAACGGCGATGCGAAGGTGACGGTAACGCTCGAGTGTCAGCGTTGCGGGAAGCCGTTTACTCATCAGGTCTACACAACGTATTGTTTTAGTCCTGTGCGTTCAGACGAACAGGCTGAAGCACTGCCGGAAGCGTATGAACCGATTGAGGTTAACGAATTCGGTGAAATCGATCTGCTTGCAATGGTTGAAGATGAAATCATCCTCGCCTTGCCGGTAGTTCCGGTGCATGATTCTGAACACTGTGAAGTGTCCGAAGCGGACATGGTCTTTGGTGAACTGCCTGAAGAAGCGCAAAAGCCAAACCCATTTGCCGTATTAGCCAGCTTAAAGCGTAAGTAATTGGTGCTCCCCGTTGGATCGGGGATAAACCGTAATTGAGGAGTAAGGTCCATGGCCGTACAACAGAATAAACCAACCCGTTCCAAACGTGGCATGCGTCGTTCCCATGACGCGCTGACCGCAGTCACCAGCCTGTCTGTAGACAAAACTTCTGGTGAAAAACACCTGCGTCACCACATCACTGCCGACGGTTACTACCGCGGCCGCAAGGTCATCGCTAAGTAATCACGCGTCTGCGTGATGAAGCTTAGTGAGGATTTTCCCCAGGCAACTGGGGAAAGACCAAACCGGGCGGCGACGATACCTTGACACGTCTAACCCTGGCGTTAGATGTCATGGGAGGGGATTTTGGCCCTTCCGTGACAGTGCCTGCAGCATTGCAGGCACTGAATTCTAATTCGCAACTCACTCTTCTTTTAGTCGGCAATCCCGACGCCATCACGCCATTACTTGCTAAAGCTGACTTTGAACAACGTTCGCGTCTGCAGATTATTCCTGCGCAGTCAGTTATCGCCAGTGATGCCCGGCCTTCGCAAGCTATCCGCGCCAGTCGTGGGAGTTCAATGCGCGTGGCCCTGGAGCTGGTGAAAGAAGGTCGAGCGCAAGCCTGTGTCAGTGCCGGTAATACCGGGGCGCTGATGGGGCTGGCAAAATTATTACTCAAGCCCCTGGAGGGGATTGAGCGTCCGGCGCTGGTGACGGTATTACCGCATCAGCAAAAGGGCAAAACGGTGGTCCTCGATTTAGGGGCCAACGTCGATAGTGACAGTACAATGTTGGTGCAATTTGCCATTATGGGCTCAGTTCTGGCTGAAGAGGTGGTGGAAATTCCCAATCCTCGCGTGGCGTTGCTCAATATTGGTGAAGAAGAAGTAAAGGGTCTCGACAGTATTCGGGATGCCTCAGCGGTGCTTAAAACAATCCCTTCTATCAATTATATCGGCTATCTTGAAGCCAATGAGTTGTTAACTGGCAAGACAGATGTGCTGGTTTGTGACGGCTTTACAGGAAATGTCACATTAAAGACGATGGAAGGTGTTGTCAGGATGTTCCTTTCTCTGCTGAAATCTCAGGGTGAAGGGAAAAAACGGTCGTGGTGGCTACTGTTATTAAAGCGTTGGCTACAAAAGAGCCTGACGAGGCGATTCAGTCACCTCAACCCCGACCAGTATAACGGCGCCTGTCTGTTAGGATTGCGCGGCACGGTGATAAAAAGTCATGGTGCGGCCAATCAGCGAGCTTTTGCGGTCGCGATTGAACAGGCAGTGCAGGCGGTGCAGCGACAAGTTCCTCAGCGAATTGCCGCTCGCCTGGAATCTGTATACCCAGCTGGTTTTGAGCTGCTGGACGGTGGCAAAAGCGGAACTCTGCGGTAGCAGGACGCTGCCAGCGAACTCGCAGTTTGCAAGTGACGGTATATAACCGAAAAGTGACTGAGCGTACATGTATACGAAGATTATTGGTACTGGCAGCTATCTGCCCGAACAAGTGCGGACAAACGCCGATTTGGAAAAAATGGTGGATACCTCTGACGAGTGGATTGTCACTCGTACCGGCATCCGCGAACGCCACATTGCTGCACCAAACGAAACCGTTTCAACCATGGGCTTTGAAGCGGCGACACGCGCAATTGAGATGGCGGGCATTGATAAAGACCAGATTGGCCTGATCGTTGTGGCAACGACTTCTGCTACGCACGCTTTCCCGAGCGCAGCATGTCAGATTCAAAGCATGTTGGGTATTAAAGGTTGCCCGGCATTTGACGTTGCAGCAGCTTGCGCAGGTTTCACCTACGCGTTAAGCGTAGCCGATCAATACGTGAAATCTGGGGCGGTGAAGTATGCTCTGGTCGTCGGTTCCGATGTACTGGCGCGCACCTGTGATCCAACAGATCGCGGGACTATTATTATTTTTGGCGATGGCGCGGGCGCTGCGGTGTTGGCTGCCTCTGAAGAGCCGGGAATCATCTCTACCCATCTGCACGCCGATGGTAGCTATGGTGAATTGCTGACGCTGCCTAATGCTGACCGTGTGAATCCAGAGAATTCAATTCATCTGACGATGGCGGGCAACGAAGTCTTCAAGGTTGCGGTAACGGAACTGGCTCACATCGTTGATGAGACGCTGGCGGCAAATAATCTTGACCGTTCTCAACTGGACTGGCTGGTTCCGCATCAGGCTAACCTGCGTATTATCAGTGCAACGGCGAAAAAACTCGGCATGTCGATGGACAATGTCGTGGTGACGCTGGATCGCCACGGTAATACCTCTGCGGCCTCTGTCCCGTGCGCGCTGGATGAAGCTGTACGTGACGGGCGCATTAAGCCGGGGCAGTTGGTTCTGCTTGAAGCCTTTGGCGGTGGATTCACCTGGGGCTCCGCGCTGGTTCGTTTCTAGGATAAGGATTAAAACATGACGCAATTTGCATTTGTGTTCCCTGGACAGGGTTCTCAAACCGTTGGAATGCTGGCTGATATGGCGGCGAGCTATCCCATTGTCGAAGAAACGTTTGCTGAAGCTTCTGCGGCGCTGGGTTATGACCTGTGGGCGCTGACTCAGCAGGGGCCAGCCGAAGAACTTAATAAAACCTGGCAAACTCAGCCAGCGCTGTTGACTGCATCAGTTGCGCTGTACCGCGTATGGCAGCAGCAGGGCGGTAAAGCACCAGCGATGATGGCCGGTCACAGCCTCGGGGAATACTCTGCGCTGGTTTGCGCTGGTGTGATTGATTTCGCTGATGCGGTGCGTCTGGTTGAGATGCGCGGCAAGTTCATGCAAGAAGCCGTACCGGAAGGAACGGGCGCTATGGCGGCAATCATCGGTCTGGATGATGCGTCTATTGCGAAAGCGTGTGAAGAAGCTGCAGAAGGTCAGGTGGTTTCTCCGGTAAACTTCAACTCTCCAGGCCAGGTGGTAATTGCGGGACATAAAGAAGCCGTTGAGCGTGCTGGAGCTGCCTGTAAAGCTGCAGGCGCAAAACGCGCGCTGCCGTTGCCAGTGAGCGTACCGTCTCACTGTGCGCTGATGAAACCGGCAGCCGACAAACTGGCAGTAGAATTAGCGAAAATCACCTTTAACGCACCAACAGTTCCTGTTGTGAATAACGTTGATGTGAAATGCGAAACCAATGGTGATGCCATCCGTGACGCACTGGTACGTCAGTTGTATAACCCGGTTCAGTGGACGAAGTCTGTTGAATACATGGCAGCGCAAGGCGTAGAACATCTCTATGAAGTCGGCCCGGGCAAAGTGCTTACTGGCCTGACGAAACGCATTGTCGACACCCTGACCGCCTCGGCGCTGAACGAACCTTCAGCGATGGCAGCGGCGCTCGAGCTTTAAAAGAGGAAAATCATGAATTTTGAAGGAAAAATCGCACTGGTAACCGGTGCAAGCCGCGGAATTGGCCGCGCAATTGCTGAAACGCTCGCAGCCCGTGGCGCGAAAGTTATCGGCACTGCGACCAGTGAAAATGGCGCTCAGGCGATCAGTGATTATTTAGGTGCCAACGGCAAAGGTCTGATGTTGAATGTGACCGATCCAGCATCTATCGAATCTGTTCTGGAAAAAATTCGCGCAGAATTTGGTGAAGTGGATATCCTGGTCAATAATGCCGGTATCACTCGTGATAACCTGTTAATGCGAATGAAAGATGAAGAGTGGAACGATATTATCGAAACCAACCTTTCATCTGTTTTCCGTCTGTCAAAAGCGGTAATGCGCGCTATGATGAAAAAGCGTCATGGTCGCATTATCACTATCGGTTCTGTGGTTGGTACCATGGGAAATGGCGGTCAGGCCAACTACGCTGCGGCGAAAGCGGGCTTGATCGGCTTCAGTAAATCACTGGCGCGCGAAGTTGCGTCACGCGGTATTACTGTAAACGTTGTTGCTCCGGGCTTTATTGAAACGGACATGACACGTGCGCTGAGCGATGACCAGCGTGCGGGTATCCTGGCGCAGGTTCCTGCGGGTCGCCTCGGCGGTGCACAGGAAATCGCCAACGCGGTTGCATTCCTGGCATCCGACGAAGCAGCTTACATCACGGGTGAAACTTTGCATGTGAACGGCGGGATGTACATGGTCTGACCGCGATTTGCACAAAATGCTCATGTTGCGCGCAGTCTGCGTGGTTATGAGTAATAATTAGTGCAAAATGATTTGCGTTATTGGGGGGTAAGGCCTCAAAATAACGTAAAATCGTGGTAAGACCTGCCGGGATTTAGTTGCAAATTTTTCAACATTTTATACACTACGAAAACCATCGCGAAAGCGAGTTTTGATAGGAAATTTAAGAGTATGAGCACTATCGAAGAACGCGTTAAGAAAATTATCGGCGAACAGCTGGGCGTTAAGCAGGAAGAAGTTACCAACAATGCTTCTTTCGTTGAAGACCTGGGCGCGGATTCTCTTGACACCGTTGAGCTGGTAATGGCTCTGGAAGAAGAGTTTGATACTGAGATTCCGGACGAAGAAGCTGAGAAAATCACCACCGTTCAGGCTGCCATTGATTACATCAACGGCCACCAGGCGTAAGTGAACATCTCCAGGCGGTCGTTCGACCGCCTGAGTTTTATCTTTTTGTCCCACTAGAATCATTTTTTCCCTCCCTGGAGGACAAACGTGTCTAAGCGTCGTGTAGTTGTGACCGGACTGGGCATGTTGTCTCCTGTCGGCAATACCGTAGAGTCTACCTGGAAAGCTCTGCTTGCCGGTCAGAGTGGCATCAGCCTAATCGACCATTTCGATACTAGCGCCTATGCAACGAAATTTGCTGGCTTAGTAAAGGATTTTAACTGTGAGGACATTATCTCGCGCAAAGAACAGCGCAAGATGGATGCCTTCATTCAATATGGAATTGTCGCTGGCGTTCAGGCCATGCAGGATTCTGGCCTTGAAATAACGGAAGAGAACGCAACCCGTATTGGTGCCGCAATTGGCTCCGGGATTGGCGGCCTCGGACTGATCGAAGAAAACCACACATCTCTGATGAATGGTGGCCCACGTAAGATCAGCCCATTCTTCGTTCCGTCAACGATTGTGAACATGGTGGCAGGTCATCTGACTATCATGTATGGCCTGCGTGGCCCAAGCATCTCTATCGCGACTGCCTGTACTTCTGGCGTGCACAACATCGGTCATGCTGCGCGTATTATCGCGTATGGCGATGCTGACGTGATGGTTGCAGGTGGCGCAGAGAAAGCCAGTACGCCGCTGGGCGTTGGTGGTTTTGGCGCGGCACGTGCATTATCTACCCGCAATGATAACCCGCAAGCGGCGAGCCGCCCGTGGGATAAAGAGCGCGATGGTTTCGTACTGGGCGATGGTGCCGGTATGCTGGTACTGGAAGAGTACGAACACGCGAAAAAACGCGGGGCGAAAATTTACGCTGAACTCGTTGGCTTTGGTATGAGCAGCGATGCTTACCATATGACGTCACCGCCAGAAAACGGCGCAGGCGCAGCTCTGGCAATGGCAAATGCTCTGCGTGATGCAGGCATTGAAGCGAGTCAGATTGGCTACGTTAACGCGCACGGTACTTCTACACCGGCTGGCGATAAAGCTGAAGCGCAGGCTGTTAAAAGCATCTTCGGTGAAGCTGCCAGCCGTGTGTTGGTGAGCTCCACGAAATCTATGACCGGTCACCTGTTAGGTGCGGCGGGTGCAGTAGAGTCTATCTACTCCATCCTGGCACTGCGCGATCAGGCTGTTCCGCCAACCATCAACCTGGATAATCCGGATGAAGGTTGCGATCTGGATTTCGTACCGCACGAAGCGCGTCAGGTTAGCGGAATGGAATACACGCTGTGTAACTCCTTCGGCTTCGGTGGTACTAATGGTTCTTTGATCTTTAAAAAGATCTAAGTTGTCATTTCCCACCCTTATAAAAGGTCCGCTTGCGGGCCTTTTTTCTTAGCTTTTATTCCGACTTGTTCTGTAGTGAACATGCTGCCACACTAACAATTCTCTGATAAGGAGCCGGTATGTTCTTAATTAACGGTCATAAACAGGAATCGCTGGCAGTAAGCGATCGAGCAACGCAGTTTGGTGATGGTTGTTTTACCACCGCCAGAGTTATCGACGGTAAAGTCAGTTTGTTATCGGCACATATCCAGCGACTACAGGATGCTTGCCAGCGGTTGATGATTTCCTGTGACTTCTGGCCTCAGCTTGAACAAGAGATGAAAACGCTGGCAGCAGAACAGCAGAATGGTGTGCTGAAGGTCGTGATCAGTCGCGGTAGTGGCGGGCGAGGGTACAGCACATTGAACAGCGGACCGGCAACGCGGATTCTCTCCGTTACGGCTTATCCTGCACATTACGATCGTTTGCGTAACGAGGGGATGATGTTGGCGCTAAGCCCGGTGCGGCTGGGGCGCAATCCTCATCTTGCAGGTATTAAACATCTTAATCGGCTTGAACAAGTATTGATTCGCTCTCATCTTGAGCAGACAAATGCCGATGAGGCGTTGGTCCTTGACAGCGAAGGGTGGGTTACGGAATGCTGTGCGGCTAATTTGTTCTGGCGGAAGGGCAATGTAGTTTATACGCCGCGACTGGAGCAGGCAGGTGTTAACGGCATTATGCGACAATTCTGTATCCGTTTACTGGCACAATCCTCTTATCAGCTTGTCGAAGTGCAAGCCACTCTGGAAGAGGCGTTGCAGGCAGATGAGATGGTTATTTGTAATGCGTTAATGCCAGTGATGCCCGTACGTGCCTGTGGCGATGTCTCCTTTTCGTCAGCAACGTTATATGAATATTTAGCCCCACTTTGTGAGCGCCCGAATTAGTCATGAAAAAAGTGTTATTGATTATCTTGTTATTGCTGGTGGTACTGGGTATCGCCGCTGGTGTGGGCGTCTGGAAGGTTCGCCATCTTGCCGACAGCAAATTGCTTATCAAAGAAGAGACGATATTTACCCTGAAGCCAGGGACCGGACGTCTGGCGCTCGGTGAACAGCTTTACGCCGATAAGATCATCAATCGCCCACGGGTTTTTCAATGGCTGCTGCGTATCGAACCGGATCTTTCTCACTTTAAAGCCGGGACTTACCGCTTTACACCGCAGATGACCGTACGTGAGATGCTGAAATTGCTGGAAAGCGGTAAAGAAGCACAGTTCCCTCTGCGACTGGTAGAAGGGATGCGTTTGAGCGATTACCTCAAGCAATTGCGTGAGGCCCCGTATATCAAACACACGCTGAGCGACGATAAGTACGCCACCGTAGCGCAGGCACTTGAACTGGAAAACCCGGAGTGGATTGAAGGTTGGTTCTGGCCAGACACCTGGATGTATACCGCCAATACCACCGATGTCGCGTTACTCAAGCGAGCGCACAAGAAAATGGTGAAAGCGGTCGATAGCGCCTGGGAAGGGCGTGCGGACGGTCTGCCTTATAAAGATAAAAACCAGTTGGTGACGATGGCATCAATTATCGAAAAAGAAACCGCCGTTTCCAGCGAACGCGATCAGGTTGCCTCGGTATTTATCAACCGTTTACGCATTGGTATGCGCCTGCAGACCGACCCGACCGTGATTTACGGGATGGGAGAGCGTTATAATGGCAAACTTTCTCGTGCAGACCTGGAAACGCCGACAGCGTATAACACCTATACCATTACCGGTTTGCCGCCAGGTGCGATAGCGACGCCGGGGGCGGATTCGCTGAAGGCTGCTGCGCATCCGGCAAAAACGCCGTATCTCTATTTTGTGGCCGATGGTAAAGGTGGTCACACGTTTAATACCAATCTTGCCAGTCATAACAAGTCTGTGCAGGATTATCTGAAAGTGCTTAAGGAAAAAAATGCGCAGTAAGTATATCGTCATTGAGGGGCTGGAAGGCGCAGGCAAAACTACCGCGCGTAACGTGGTGGTTGAGACGCTCGAGCAACTGGGTATCCGCGACATGGTTTTCACTCGGGAACCTGGCGGTACGCAACTTGCCGAAAAGTTAAGAAGCCTGGTGCTGGATATCAAATCGGTAGGCGATGAAGTCATTACCGATAAAGCCGAAGTTCTGATGTTTTATGCCGCGCGCGTTCAACTGGTAGAAACGGTCATCAAACCTGCGCTGACTAACGGCACCTGGGTGATTGGCGATCGCCACGATCTCTCCACTCAGGCGTATCAGGGCGGCGGACGTGGTATTGACCAACATATGCTGGCAACATTGCGTGATGCTGTTCTCGGGAATTTTCGCCCCGACTTAACGCTCTATCTCGATGTTACCCCGGAAGTTGGCTTAAAACGCGCGCGTGCGCGCGGCGAGCTGGATCGTATTGAGCAAGAGTCTTTCGATTTCTTTAATCGCACCCGCGCCCGCTATCTGGAACTGGCAGCACAAGATAAAAGCATTCATACCATTGATGCCACCCAGCCGCTGGAGTCCGTGATGGATGCAATCCGCACTACCGTGACCAATTGGGTGAAGGAGTTGGACGCATGAGATGGTATCCATGGTTACGACCTGATTTCGAAAAACTGGTAGCCAGCTATCAGGCCGGAAGAGGTCACCATGCGCTACTCATTCAGGCGTTACCGGGTATGGGCGAGGATGCTTTAATCTACGCCCTGAGCCGTTATTTACTCTGCCAACAACCGCAGGGCCACAAAAGTTGCGGTCACTGTCGTGGATGTCAGTTGATGCAGGCTGGCACGCATCCCGATTATTACACCCTGGCTCCCGAAAAAGGGAAAAATGCGCTGGGCATTGATGCGGTACGTGAAGTCACCGAAAAGTTAAATGAGCACGCACGCTTAGGTGGTGCGAAAGTTGTCTGGGTAACCGATGCTGCCTTACTGACTGACGCCGCGGCTAACGCATTGCTGAAAACGCTTGAAGAGCCGCCAGCAGAAACCTGGTTTTTCCTTGCTACCCGCGAGCCTGAACGTTTACTGGCAACATTACGTAGTCGTTGTCGGTTACATTACCTTGCGCCGCCGCCGGAACAGTACGCCGTGACCTGGCTTTCACGCGAAGTGACAATGTCACAGGATGCATTACTTGCCGCATTGCGCTTAAGCGCCGGTTCGCCTGGTGCGGCACTGGCGTTGTTTCAGGGAGATATCTGGCAGGCTCGTGAAACATTGTGTCAGGCGCTGGCATATAGCGTGCAATCGGGCGACTGGTATTCGCTGCTAGCGGCCCTTAATCATGAACAAGCTCCGGCGCGTTTACACTGGCTGGCAACGTTGCTGATGGATGCGCTAAAACGCCATCATGGCGCTGCGCAGGTGACCAATGTTGATGTGCCGGGCCTGGTCGTCGAACTGGCAAACCATCTTTCTCCCTCGCGTCTGCAGGCTATACTGGGGGATGTTTGCCACATTCGTGAACAGTTAATGTCTGTCACAGGTATTAACCGCGAGCTTCTCATCACCGATCTTTTACTGCGTATTGAGCATTACCTGCAACCGGGCGTTGTGCTACCGGTTCCTCATCTTTAAGAGAGACATCATGTTTTTAGTCGACTCACACTGCCATCTCGATGGTCTGGATTATGAATCTTTGCATAAGGACGTGGATGACGTTCTGGCGAAAGCCGCCGCACGCGATGTGAAATTTTGTCTGGCAGTCGCCACAACATTACCGGGTTATTTACACATGCGGGATCTGGTAGGCGAACGTGACAACGTCGTATTTTCTTGTGGCGTGCATCCACTCAACCAGAATGATCCCTACGATGTAGAAGATTTACGCCGTCTGGCGGCAGAAGAGGGCGTTGTTGCGCTGGGTGAAACCGGGTTGGATTATTATTACACGCCGGAAACTAAAGTACGGCAGCAAGAGTCCTTCATCCATCATATCCAGATTGGTCGTGAACTGAACAAGCCGGTTATCGTCCACACCCGTGACGCCCGCGCCGATACGCTGGCAATTCTGCGCGAAGAAAAAGTGACGGATTGCGGTGGCGTACTACACTGTTTTACAGAGGACAGAGAAACGGCGGGTAAATTACTGGATCTCGGATTTTACATCTCCTTTTCCGGCATTGTGACCTTCCGTAATGCGGAGCAACTGCGCGATGCCGCGCGTTATGTCCCCCTCGATCGGTTACTGGTAGAAACTGACTCACCTTACCTTGCACCGGTTCCGCATCGAGGAAAAGAGAATCAACCTGCGATGGTTCGTGACGTTGCAGAATACATGGCTGTGTTGAAAGGTGTTGCCGTTGAAGAACTGGCGCAGGTAACCACCGATAACTTCGCCCGTCTGTTTCACATCGACGCTTCCCGCCTTCAATCCATCCTTTGAATGAGTTTTTTTAAAGCTCGTAATTAATGGCTAAAACGAGTAAAGTTCACCGCCGAAAATTGGGCGGTGAATAACCACGTTTGAAATATTGTGACATATGTTTTGTCAAAATGTGCAACTTCTCCAATGATCTGAAGTTGAAACGTGATAGCCGTCAAACAAATCGGCACTGAATTATTTTACTCTGTGTAATAAATAAAGGGCGCTTAGATGCCCTGTACACGGCGAGGCTCTCCCCCCTTGCCACGCGTGAGAACGTAAAAAAGCACCCATACTCAGGAGCACTCTCAATTATGTTTAAGAATGCATTTGCTAACCTGCAAAAGGTCGGTAAATCGCTGATGCTGCCGGTATCCGTACTGCCTATCGCAGGTATTCTGCTGGGCGTCGGTTCCGCGAATTTCAGCTGGCTGCCCGCCGTTGTATCGCATGTTATGGCAGAAGCAGGCGGTTCCGTCTTTGCAAACATGCCACTGATTTTTGCGATCGGTGTCGCCCTCGGCTTTACCAATAACGATGGCGTATCCGCGCTGGCCGCAGTTGTTGCCTATGGCATCATGGTTAAAACCATGGCCGTGGTTGCGCCACTGGTACTGCATTTACCTGCTGAAGAAATCGCCTCTAAACACCTGGCGGATACTGGCGTACTCGGGGGGATCATCTCCGGTGCGATCGCAGCGTACATGTTTAACCGTTTCTACCGTATTAAGCTGCCTGAGTATCTTGGCTTCTTTGCCGGTAAACGCTTTGTGCCGATCATTTCAGGCCTGGCTGCCATCTTTACTGGCGTTGTGCTGTCCTTCATTTGGCCGCCTATTGGTTCTGCAATCCAGACCTTCTCTCAGTGGGCTGCTTACCAGAACCCGGTAGTTGCGTTTGGCATTTACGGTTTCATCGAACGTTGCCTGGTACCGTTTGGTCTGCACCACATCTGGAACGTACCTTTCCAGATGCAGATTGGTGAATACACCAACGCTGCAGGTCAGGTTTTCCACGGCGACATTCCGCGTTATATGGCGGGTGACCCGACTGCGGGTAAACTATCTGGCGGCTTCCTGTTCAAAATGTACGGTCTGCCAGCTGCCGCAATTGCTATCTGGCACTCTGCTAAACCGGAAAACCGCGCGAAAGTTGGCGGTATCATGATCTCCGCGGCGCTGACCTCGTTCCTGACCGGTATCACCGAGCCGATCGAGTTCTCCTTCATGTTCGTTGCGCCGATCCTGTACATTATCCACGCGATTCTGGCAGGCCTGGCATTCCCAATCTGTATTCTTCTGGGGATGCGTGACGGTACGTCGTTCTCGCACGGTCTGATCGACTTCATCGTTCTGTCTGGTAACAGCAGCAAACTGTGGCTGTTCCCGATCGTCGGTATCGGTTATGCAATTGTTTACTACACCATCTTCCGCGTGCTGATTAAAGCACTGGATCTGAAAACGCCGGGTCGTGAAGACGCGACTGATGATGCAAAAGCGACAGGTACCAGCGAAATGGCACCGGCTCTGGTTGCTGCGTTTGGTGGTAAAGAAAACATCACTAACCTCGACGCATGTATTACCCGTCTGCGCGTCAGCGTTGCTGATGTGTCTAAAGTGGATCAGGCTGGCCTGAAGAAACTGGGCGCAGCGGGCGTAGTGGTTGCTGGTTCTGGTGTTCAGGCGATTTTCGGTACTAAATCCGATAACCTGAAAACCGAGATGGATGAGTACATCCGTAACCACTAATCCGTAAGACGTTGGGGAGACTAAGGCAGCCAGATGGCTGCCTTTTTTACAGGTGTTATTCAGAATTGATACGTGCCGGTAATGCTGAAATTACGCGGTGCGCCGTAGACGATAGAACCTTCCACGTTCGTATCGTAGGTTTTGTCGAACAGGTTATTGACGTTCCCCTGTAACGAGAAGTTTTTCGTCACCTGGTAGCGGGTGAAGAGATCCACCAGCGCGTAGCTACCTTGCTCGGCGCGGAAGGTGCCATACGGTGTCACGGTGTCGGTATACACGCGATTTTGCCAGTTAACACCACCGCCGACCGTCAACTCTGGCATGACAGGCAACCGATAGCTGGTGAACATTTTAACCGTGGTGCGTGGCAGATTAGGATTAACGGCGTTTCCTTCGTTATCTTCTGCAATATAGCGCGTTGCGCCAAACGTCAGCTGCCAGTTGTCGGTAATTGCGCCGTTGAGTTCAAATTCCACACCTTTACTGACTGTCCCATCCACCGCTTTATAGGCGGTTTCACCGTTGCTGCCGGGGATAGGTGTACCGGTGGACTGAGCGACATTATCCTGCTCAATACGGAAGATGGCTAACGTGGTGGTCAGACGGCTATTCATCCAGTCCGATTTCAGACCCAGCTCGTAGTTGTTACCGGTGATTGGAGCCAGATATTTGCCTGAACTGTCACGGTCATTTTGCGGCTGGAAAATAGAGGTATAGCTGGCGTAGGTCGACCAGCTATCATTGATGTCAAACACCAGTCCAGCATAAGGCGTGGTGTGGTTTTTCTCCATGCTGTAAGTCAGCGTATCAACCCGCCAGTTGGTATAACGTGCGCCGAGGATCAGATGCAGCGGATCGGCAAGGGTGACACGAGTGGCAGCATATAACGATTTCATATGTGTGGTATCGTCCTGCGCCAGATTCTGTGGTGACCAGTCGGTTTGTGGGAAATTGCCATTAAAGTTGTAGAAACTGCCAATTTCATCCGGGAAGATGTTGGCCCATGAACTGAAGTAACGATTGTTTTGTTTGCTGTAACTGCCACCAAACATTAGATTGTGCTGACGACCAAACAATTCATAACTACCGTCAGCGAACAAATCCAGCGCATCAACTTTACGTTTGCCGCTGTTCCAACCGGTGCCGCCGACATAATCAAAGCCAGGTCCATAATTACTGTATGGCCCAACCAGCATACCATCCGCTTTGTTTACATAGGCATCGACATACATCATTTTGCTGTCAAATTCGACTTCGGAGTGGGTGGCATTCAGTGTCGCTTGCCAGGTATCAGCAAACCGCTGCTTCAGGGTCATAAAGACCTTGTTGATCTCTTTATCGTTGTACGCCCAGTCAGGTGCGGTACTGCGTGCGCGATCGTAACTGTTGCTGCTGCCATCAGTATTCCAGCGCGGTAAACCGCCCCACGTTGGGCTATTAACATCAATGCGCTGATATTCGTAACCGGCTGAAAGCGTCGTAAGATCGCCTAAATCAGCATCAACAATGCCGGAGAAGAAGGTCTTTTCACTGTTGTAGCGGTCCAGCCATGAGTCGTTATTCTGGTAGCCGCCGACAATTCGCGCGCGGATTTTACCATCTTCGGTGAGTGGACTTTGTAAATCCGCTACATACCGTTCTTTGTTCCAGCTACCGTATTCTGCCGAGACATCGCCTTTAAATTCACGACTGGTCGCGTGTTTTCGAACCATATTAATTGCCGCAGATGGATTACCCGTACCGGTCATGAGTCCTGTCGCGCCACGCACTACTTCTACGCGTTCAAACAGTGCCATATCAGAAAGTGCGTCGCCCAGATTCCAGCGCGATTCAAAATAGGTGGGGATACCATCAACCATATAGTTATCGATCTGGAATCCGCGGGAATAATAAAGAGCACGATCGGAATCCGCCTGACTTTTGCTGATCCCCAGCGTGTTTTCCATCACTTCGCCCAGCGTTTGTAACTGCTGATCTTCCATCCGCTGCTGACTAACAATAGTGACCGACTGAGGAATATCACGTTGAGTCATCTGCATTTTGGTACCCGCAGAGGTAGACGTTACGCTGTAATCATTTTCGTCATCAACTGGAGTAGTGGCGGAACCCTCAACAATCACCGTTTCTTCAGTGGCTGGTGCAGCAAAAGCGGCGGAAGGTAAGAGTGCCAGTGCTATGCAACCGGCAAGTAGTGACGGTTTGGAGGTGGTTTGATGTTGATTATCCCTGTTAAATTGTGTTGAAAGCATTTGAAATCTCTTGGTTTATGTTGTCGTCAGGCTCATGCAGGAGGAGGATGATGAGCGGTTATATTTAGTGTGCGAATAATTTTGCATGCAAATGCAAATGAGAAATATACGCATTCATATTTGACGTGTAAACCAAACAAAGAATGTCTTTTCAGCGAATTCGCAGGCAGAAATGGGAATAATGGCGATATATACGGCAGCAAAACGATTTTTTGCTTAAGAAATCGTGAGTTAAGGTTGAAAGAGCAGGTTTAACTCGACCATACTCTATACTCGCAGTATGGCGCGGCGTAGCATGGCGCAACGCATGGCTATTTGAAAAAGGAAAATGTCGTGGCAGAAGAAACTATATTTAGCAAAATTATTCGTCGTGAGATCCCCTCCGATATCGTCTACCAGGATGATCTGGTAACGGCGTTTCGCGATATTTCGCCGCAAGCGCCAACGCATATTCTGATCATTCCAAATATCCTCATTCCGACTGTGAACGACGTGTCTGCTGAGCATGAGCAGGCGCTGGGACGCATGATCACCGTAGCGGCAAAAATTGCTGAGCAAGAAGGTATTGCCGAAGATGGCTATCGTCTGATCATGAACACCAATCGCCATGGCGGACAAGAGGTGTATCACATCCATATGCACTTGTTGGGTGGCCGTCCGCTGGGACCAATGCTGGCGCATAAAGGTCTGTAACGATGAGAAAAGGATGCTTTGGGCTGGTGTCTCTGGCGTTGTTAGTGCTGGTGGGCTGTCGTTCACATCCGGAAATTCCGGTGAATGATGAGCAATCGCTGGTGATGGAGTCATCTTTATTGGCTGCGGGCATCAGTGCAGAAAAGCCCGTCCTTTCGACGTCTGATATTCAACCTTCAGCATCCTCAACGCTTTATAACGAAAGGCAAGAACCCGTTACCGTTCATTATCGTTTTTTCTGGTATGACGCCAGAGGACTTGAGATGCATCCTCTGGAAAGGCCACGCAGCGTTACCATTCCCGCACATTCGGCGGTAACGCTATACGGCAGCGCCAATTTTCTGGGGGCGCACAAAGTCAGACTTTATCTATATTTGTAAGGGGTGAATCTTGATGATAAAAATGAGTCGCTACGCTTTGATTGCCGCGCTGGCGATGTTTCTCGCCGGGTGTGTGGGGCAACGTGAACCTGCACCGGTAGAAGAAGTGAAACCAGCGCCGGAACAACCTGCCGAGCCACAACAGCCTGTGCCCACGGTGCCATCGGTGCCGACGATCCCGCAGCAGCCAGGGCCAATTGAGCATGAAGATCAAACCGCACCGCCTGCGCCGCATATTCGCCATTATGACTGGAATGGCGCAATGCAGCCGATGGTCAGTAAAATGCTTGGGGCTGACGGTGTGACTGCGGGTAGCGTCCTGCTGGTTGATAGTGTTAACAACCGTACTAACGGTTCGCTGAATGCCGCAGAAGCGACCGAAACGCTGCGCAATGCACTGGCTAATAACGGTAAATTTACCCTGGTTTCCGCCCAGCAACTGTCGATGGCTAAGCAACAGTTAGGTTTGTCGCCGCAGGACAGTTTAGGCACCCGTAGTAAAGCCATAGGCATTGCCCGCAACGTGGGCGCTCATTACGTGCTGTACTCCAGCGCCTCTGGCAATGTCAACGCTCCGACCCTGCAAATGCAGCTAATGCTGGTGCAGACGGGCGAAATTATCTGGTCAGGTAAAGGTGCCGTTTCGCAGCAATAATCCCATCACGCGCGACGAATTGTTGTCGCGCTTTTTCCCGCAGTTTCATTCCGTCACGATGTTTAATAGTGGACTTAGCGGCGGGAGTTTTCTCATTGAACATCAGGGCCAGCGTTTTGTTGTGCGTCAGCCGCACGATCCTGATGCGCCGCGGTTCGCGTTCTTGCGCCAGTATCGGGCTTTATCACAACTACCCGCATGCATTGCACCGAAGCCGCATTTATATCTCCGTGACTGGATGGTGGTCGACTATCTGCCCGGCGAGGTAAAAACGTATTTGCCGGATACCAACGAACTGGCAGGCTTGCTGTATTATCTACATCAACAACCGCGTTTTGGCTGGCGAATAACGCTGTTGCCGTTACTGGAACTGTACTGGCAGCAAAGCGATCCGGCGCGGCGGACAGTGGGTTGGCTGCGAAGGTTAAAACGTCTGCGCAAAGCGCGGGAACCACAGCCTTTACGCTTAAGTCCATTGCATATGGATGTCCACGCCGGAAATTTAGTGCATAGCGCGTCAGGGTTAAAACTCATCGACTGGGAGTATGCCGGAGATGGTGATATCGCGCTGGAACTGGCGGCGGTGTGGGTGGAAAATACTGACCAGCACCGGCAATTGGTCAATGACTATGCCACTCGCGCGAAGATTTATCCGGCGCAATTATGGCGTCAGGTCAGGCGATGGTTTCCCTGGCTGCTGATGCTCAAAGCAGGGTGGTTTGAGTACCGCTGGCGACAAACCGGCGATCAACAATTTATCAGGCTGGCCGATGACACCTGGCGGCAGCTATTAATAAAACAATAAGGAGAGCAGTGTGGGTCCAGTAATGTTGGATGTCGAAGGTTACGAACTGGACGCGGAAGAGCGTGAAATACTGGCGCATCCGCTGGTGGGAGGGCTGATTCTCTTTACGCGTAACTATCATGATCCTGCCCAGTTACGTGAACTGGTGCGCCAGATCCGCGCAGCTTCGCGCAATCATCTGGTGGTGGCGGTTGATCAGGAAGGTGGACGCGTGCAGCGTTTTCGTGAAGGTTTTACCCGCTTGCCAGCGGCACAATCATTTGCTGCGCTGTTGGGAATGGAAGAAGGCGGAAAACTGGCGCAAGAGGCAGGTTGGTTGATGGCCAGCGAAATGATTGCTATGGATATTGATATCAGCTTTGCGCCAGTGCTGGACGTCGGGCATATCAGCGCAGCGATTGGTGAGCGTTCTTATCATGCCGATCCCGAAAAAGCCCTGGCAATTGCCAGCCGGTTTATTGATGGTATGCATGAAGCCGGAATGAAAACTACCGGGAAACACTTCCCAGGACACGGTGCAGTAACGGCAGACTCACACAAAGAAACACCGTGTGACCCACGTCCGCAAGCGGAGATTCGCGCTAAAGATATGTCGGTCTTCAGTTCCTTAATCCGCGAAAATAAACTCGACGCCATTATGCCTGCGCATGTGATCTACAGTGATGTCGATCCGCGTCCTGCGAGCGGTTCTCCCCACTGGCTGAAAACCGTTTTACGCCAGGAACTGGGTTTTGACGGCGTGATTTTCTCCGACGATTTATCGATGGAAGGTGCCGCGATTATGGGCAGTTATGCCGAACGCGGGCAGGCATCACTGGATGCGGGTTGCGATATGATCCTGGTCTGCAATAATCGTAAAGGGGCCGTCAGCGTGTTAGATAATCTGTCACCGATCAAGGCAGAACGTGTTACACGTTTGTATCATAAAGGTTCATTTTCGCGACAGGAACTGATGGACTCGGCTCGCTGGAAAGAGATCAGCGCCCGTCTGAATCAGTTACATGAACGCTGGCAGGAAGAGAAAGCAGGTCACTAACCCTGGCTTATGTGAGGAAGCGATGATTATCTATTTACACGGTTTTGACTCTAACAGTCCGGGTAACCACGAGAAAGTCTTACAATTGCAGTTTATTGACCCGGATGTACGCTTGATAAGCTACAGTACGCGGCATCCGAAACATGATATGCAGCATCTGCTCAAAGAAGTGGACAAAATGCTGCAACTAAACGTCGATGAGCGTCCGCTGATATGCGGCGTTGGTCTGGGCGGATACTGGGCGGAGCGAATTGGTTTTCTTTGCGATATCCGCCAGGTGATCTTCAATCCTAATTTGTTCCCTTATGAGAACATGGAAGGCAAGATTGATCGCCCGGAAGAGTATGCCGATATTGCCACTAAGTGTGTGACCAACTTCCGCGAGAAGAATCGCGATCGCTGTCTGGTGATTTTGTCGCGTAACGATGAAGCGCTTAACAGCCAGCGGACATCTGAAGAGTTGCATCATTATTACGAGATTGTCTGGGACGAAGAGCAGACGCACAAATTCAAGAATATCTCCCCGCATTTGCAGCGCATTAAAGCGTTCAAAACCCTCGGTTAAATGCCCTCGTCGCATCAGGTAACCTTGCTGATACCTGATGCGTTCCAGATTCTGTAAATTCTGTAGGTCGGATAAGGCGTTCACGCCGCATCCGACACTGGCAATGTGCCTGATGCGACGCCGCTCGCGTCTTATCAGGCCAACCAAACGCCCTCCATATACGTCTCACCCTCCTGGGCTCGTTTAAATAATAAACAATAAGCTGTATTTTTTGATCTCATCCGGCAAATCAGCCTATCTTTTCAGCAACAAAACTTGATTAACATCAATTTTGGTATGACCAATGCACCATTCATGTTATTCTCAATAACGAAGAACATTTTCATTGCTGTAACCTGTTGTTAATTAAGAGCTATGTTAATAACTATTAGTTAACAATTGGTTAATAAATTTAAGGGGGTCACGTTGACTACGCCATTGAAAAAAATTGTGATTGTCGGCGGCGGTGCTGGTGGGCTGGAAATGGCGACACAGCTGGGACATAAGCTGGGACGCAAGAAAAAAGCCAAAATTACGCTGGTCGATCGTAACCACAGCCACTTGTGGAAACCGCTGCTGCACGAAGTGGCGACTGGCTCGCTTGATGAAGGCGTCGATGCGTTGAGCTATCTGGCCCATGCGCGCAATCATGGTTTCCAGTTCCAGCTGGGTTCCGTCATTGATATTGATCGTGAAGCGAAAACAATCACTATTGCAGAACTGCGCGACGAGAAAGGTGAACTGCTGGTTCCGGAACGTAAAATCGCCTATGACACCCTGGTAATGGCGTTGGGCAGCACCTCTAACGATTTCAATACGCCAGGAGTCAAAGAGAACTGCATTTTCCTCGATAACCCGCATCAGGCGCGTCGTTTCCACCAGGAGATGCTGAATCTGTTCCTGAAATACTCCGCCAACCTGGGCGCGAATGGTAAAGTGAACATTGCGATTGTCGGCGGCGGCGCGACGGGTGTAGAACTCTCCGCAGAATTGCACAACGCGGTCAAGCAACTGCACAGCTATGGTTACAAAGGCCTGACCAACGAAGCCCTGAACGTAACGCTGGTAGAAGCGGGCGAACGTATTTTGCCTGCATTACCGCCACGTATCTCTGCTGCGGCCCATAATGAGTTAACGAAACTTGGCGTTCGCGTGCTGACGCAAACCATGGTCACCAGTGCTGATGAAGGCGGCCTGCACACTAAAGATGGTGAATATATTGAGGCTGATCTGATAGTGTGGGCAGCCGGGATCAAAGCGCCAGACTTCCTGAAAGATATCGGTGGTCTTGAAACCAACCGTATCAACCAGCTGGTGGTGGAACCGACGCTGCAAACCACTCGCGATCCAGACATATACGCTATTGGCGACTGCGCGTCATGCCCGCGTCCGGAAGGGGGCTTTGTTCCGCCGCGTGCGCAGGCCGCACACCAGATGGCAACCTGCGCAATGAACAACATTCTGGCGCAGATGAACGGTAAGCCGCTGAAAAATTATCAGTATAAAGATCACGGTTCTCTGGTATCGCTGTCGAACTTCTCCACCGTCGGTAGCCTGATGGGTAACCTGACGCGCGGCTCAATGATGATTGAAGGACGAATTGCGCGCTTTGTATACATCTCGCTATACAGAATGCATCAGATTGCGCTGCATGGTTACTTTAAAACCGGATTAATGATGCTGGTGGGGAGTATTAACCGCGTTATCCGTCCACGTTTGAAGTTGCATTAATCGGCTTGTACTGGCGGATGCGGCGTAAACGCCTTATCCGCCCTGGACAAATGGTACGAGCGGTAGGCCTGATAAGACGCGTTAAGCGTCGCATCAGGCATTCCTTCAGACTCCTCCGAATCCTTAAGTATTTCCAGCCATTCCCGCGCTTTTCATCTTCTGTCTGATAGCTGCTTTTCTCCTTCACTTGCATGATTGGCATAACAGCAAAGAAGGAGGTGTTCCCGTGAATAAATCAATGTTGGCGGGTATGGGGATTGGTGTCGCAGCTGCGTTGGGCGTAGCGGCAGTGGCCAGTCTGAACGTGTTTGAACGTGGCCCGCAATACGCTCAGGTTGTTTCTGCAACCCCAATCAAGGAAACGGTTAAAACACCGCGTCAGGAGTGTCGCAACGTCACAGTGACCCATCGTCGACCGGTGCAGGATGAAAATCGCATTACCGGGTCGGTGCTCGGCGCTGTTGCTGGCGGCGTGATAGGGCATCAGTTTGGCGGTGGTCGCGGTAAAGATGTCGCCACTGTTGTGGGGGCGCTGGGAGGTGGCTATGCCGGTAACCAGATCCAGGGCTCTCTCCAGGAAAGCGATACTTACACGACTACGCAACAGCGTTGTAAAACGGTGTATGACAAGTCAGAAAAAATGCTCGGTTATGATGTGACCTATAAGATTGGCGATCAGCAGGGCAAAATCCGCATGGACCGCGATCCGGGTACGCAGATCCCGTTAGATGGCAACGGGCAACTGATTTTGAATAACAAAGTATAACAAGGCTGTATTCTGCAATTTAGCCCCCCATTCGCTCAGGCTGAGGGGCTTTTTTTTGCGCCTTATTTCACCAGTTCGGGCCATAAACGCAAAGTCGTTCGGGCAATCTGCATCAGTTTTTCCAGCGATGCACCTTCGCGTGCGCTGATCGACATCCCCTGAATAATACAATTAAGGAATTCAGCCAGATGCGTCACATCACAGTGGGTCGGGATTTCCCCGCGCGCTTGTCGTTGACATAAAAACTGCTGCAAAGTGCGCTCTTGCATCGCATGGCGTGATTTCAGCGTATTGGCGATATCTCCGGAATCCGGGGAGAGGGTGGTGCAGTTGTTGATCATAAAGCAGCCAGCCGGGGTGTCTTTGCTGGTAAAGCAGTTGGCGATGGCAGCAAAATAGTCAGCCAGCGCAGACTCCACGCTTTTCTCTTCACAAAACAGCTGTGCTTCATGCTTAGCGGCAAAACGATCGATATAGCGGTCGAGTACGGCGCGGAATAACCCCTCTTTGTTGGTAAATTCCGCGTATAGCGTGGGCGCTTTGGCTCCGGTCGCTTCGACGAGGTCCGCAAGAGAAGTCGCTTCATAACCGTGCTGCCAGAACAATTTCATGGCCTTATCAAGCGCGGCATCCCTGTCGAACACTTTTGGGCGGCCACGGCTTTTTTTTACACATTGTGTTGAGTCAGTTGCCATGATGCCGTTGTACCTGGTGACTGTGAATGAAAGGTTATTATAAAAATAATCACCTCCGTTCACCAGTCCACAAACCATAAAAATAATTGCTTTCTATTTAACTGAAATTTAAAGGTTTTTAAATTAATTAATGATTGTTATAAAAAATATCTTGTATGTGATCCAGATCACATCTATCATTTAGTTATCGATCGTTAAGTAATTGCTTGCGACGTCATTCATCTGCATAAGGCCACTATTATGAAAAACGTAAAAACCCTCATCGCTGCGGCGATTTTAAGCTCAATGTCATTTGCCAGCTTTGCGGCTGTCGAAGTTCAGTCAACGCCAGAAGGCCAACAAAAAGTCGGTACTATCAGTGCTAACGCGGGGACAAATCTGGGATCGCTGGAAGAGCAGCTGGCGCAAAAAGCGGATGAGATGGGCGCAAAATCTTTCCGTATTACTTCTGTAACCGGTCCGAATACCCTCCATGGAACAGCAGTAATTTATAAATAAGCATTAACCCTCATTAATGCCTGCTACTGCTGATTTTTTTCCCCGCGACATGCCGTGTCGCGGGGATTTTTTTATCCAGGATTTACAAAGTTTGTGGGCTCACTTGATGACGGCGGACATCCACCGGCATCCCAGAACGGACATCCATCACATGCTGCATCACTTCAGCGTCAGTTTGCGCTGCATCTTTAAATGATTGCATTGCGCTATTCAGTGTAATTGGCAGCAGCTGCGGATCGTCATCAATCTTCTCTGACAGCGGTTGATGTACTTCAACCAGACGCGCACCGTTTGGTTCGGCAGAGACTTTAATCGGGGTGTTGATGATATTCACTTTGGTACCTGGGGTGACCTGGCTAAAGAGTGTTTTGATATCGTCATCCCGCAGACGAATACAGCCAGAACTTACCCGCATGCCAATGCCGAAATCGGCGTTCGTACCGTGAAGCAAATAAACACCGCCATAGGCCGCCAGACGAATCGCATGATGGCCCATTGGGTTATCCGGTCCAGCCGGAACTACCGCAGGCAACTCAATTCCCTGTGCCTTATACCGCGCGCGAATGTTTGCCGTTGGCGTCCAGGTTGGGTTTGCACGCTTGTCAGAAACGGTGGTCACCATTGTCGGTGTCAGCGTGTCACCACCCAACTGACCAATGCCGATGGGATACACGGTTACCGAATTTTTACCCGGCGGGTAGTAATAGAGACGCAGTTCCGCAATATTGATCACAATGCCTTCGCGCGGCGCATCTGGAAGTAGGGTTTGCAACGGGATCGTTAACACGCTACCCGCGCGCGGCACGTAAGGATCAACACCGGGGTTAGCCTGTAACAGAGCGAGAAAGCCGACATTATATTTTTTGGCGATGGCTTCCAGAGAACCACCGTCATTTTCCACCACATGAAATTTGTTTTCGCCAACCAGACGACTGCCTGCTGGCGGCAGCGGCCAGGTGTTGGCTTTTACCGGTAGCGCCAGCGCCACGGCAGCGGCGAACGTAAAAAACGTTAGCCAGCGAGAAAAACGCGTTTTGATCATCACCAAAAATCCATAATAAATATAAGGTTATTGTAATAAACAGATAAGCCTGAATTATGGATGGTGACAGTGTCGGATAGTGCAGGGAAGTGCAAATAATTTGTAAATGTTGGATATGGGGGCGCAGAAACGCCCCCGATTTACCATTAAGCGATCGCGTTCTCTTCCAGTTCACGCATAAACTGGCGAATCCATTCGATACGCGTTTTCCGCTCGCTCAAATCCTGAATAAACTTCAGGCGCGTCGGGCCATCAAGGCGGTAATGCTGTGGCTGTTTTTGCAGCAAACCAATCAACCAGGCCGGATTAACGTGATTCTTCTCGGCAAATTCGATCACCCCACCTTTCTCATTACCTTCCAGCTTCCTGATCCCCAGTTTCTGCGCTTGCTGGCGCAGACGGGCAATATCCAGCAGGGTACGCGCCGGATCCGGCAGCAGGCCGAAGCGATCGATAAGCTCGACTTTGATCTCTTCCAGTTCGTTTTCCGTTTTGGCGCTGGCAATACGTTTATAGAACGACAAACGCGTATTCACGTCAGGAATGAAATCATCTGGTAATAGCGACGGCATCCGCAGCTCGACTTCTGTTTGCTGGCTAGTGAGATCTTCCAGCGACGGCTCGCGTCCGGCTTTCAGCGCATCGACGGCGTTTTCCAGCAACTCCATATACAGCGAGAAACCGATAGTTTCCATTGAGCCGCTTTGTTCTTCGCCAAGCAGTTCACCCGCGCCGCGAATCTCCAGATCGTGCGTTGCCAGCGCAAAACCTGCACCGAGATCTTCCAGCGAGGCAATCGCTTCAAGACGTTTTTGCGCATCGGTAGTCATCGCTTTTGGATGCGGCGTCAGCAGCCATGCATATGCCTGATGATGCGAACGTCCGACTCGACCGCGCAACTGATGCAGCTGCGCCAGACCGAAGTGATCCGCCCGCTCGATGATAATGGTGTTGGCAGTCGGGATATCGATCCCGGTTTCGATAATGGTGGTACAAACCAGCACGTTGAAACGTTGATGATGGAAATCATTCATCACCCGTTCCAGTTCGCGCTCACGCATCTGCCCGTGGCCGATGGCGATCCGCGCCTCTGGCACCAGTTCTGCCAGTCGTTCGGCGGCTTTCTGGATGTTTTCCACATCATTGTAGAGATAATAAACCTGTCCCCCGCGCAAAATTTCACGCAGGATCGCCTCCCGGACCACCAGACTGTCATACTCACGGACAAAGGTTTTAACTGCCAGACGACGGGCAGGCGGCGTAGCGATAATCGACAGATCGCGCATTCCGCTCATTGCCATATTCAGCGTACGTGGGATCGGCGTTGCGGTAAGTGTCAGAATATCCACGTTCGCCCGCATCGCTTTAATGCGCTCTTTATGACGCACCCCGAAGCGGTGTTCTTCATCGACAATCAGCAGACCTAAATCTTTAAACTTGACGTCATTTTGCAGCAGTTTGTGCGTACCGATCAGAATATCGATTTTCCCTTCCGCCACTTCCGCAAGGATTTGCGTCTGCTCTTTGGCGCTGCGGAAACGGGAGATCATTTCGATGCGTACCGGCCAGTTGGCGAAACGGTCGCGGAAGTTGTCGTAATGCTGCTGCGCGAGAAGGGTGGTAGGCACCAGCACCGCCACCTGCTTGTGGTTATCTACCGCCAGGAAAGCGGCGCGCATCGCGACTTCAGTTTTACCAAAGCCAACATCGCCGCACACCAGACGATCCATTGCCAACGGCTGACACATGTCGCTAAGCACCGCATTAATGGCCTGCGCCTGATCCGGTGTGGTTTCAAACGGGAAGCTGTCGCAGAACAACTGATACTGCTCACGATCGTGTTTAAACGCGAAGCCCTCTTTGGCGGCGCGTTGTGCGTAGATATCCAGCAATTCCGCCGCCACATCACGCACTTTTTCCGCCGCTTTCTGCCGCGCGCGTGACCACGCATCGCCGCCAAGTTTATGCAGCGGGGCGTTTTCTTCCGCGCCACCAGCGTAACGGCTAATCAGATGCAGCGACGACACCGGAACATACAATTTGGCGTCGTTGGCATAGGTGAGCATCAAATACTCGCCGGTAATGCCGCCGGCTTCCAGCGTGGTCATTCCGGCATAGCGCCCGACGCCGTGCTCCAGATGGACCACCGGCTGACCAATATGCAGCTCCGCAAGGTTACGGATCAGTGTATCGGGGTTGATGGCGCGGCGAGAATCCTGACGACGACGGGCAACGCGTTCACCGAGCAGATCGCTTTCGCAAATCAGCGCCAGATTACGTACCGTATCGATAAAGCCATGTTCGGCAGCGCCAATCATCAGATAACGCCCGCGGTCGCTAGCTTCATCAAGACGCATAATGCGTTGCGGAGCAATTTTAATTCGCGCGAGCAATTCACCCAGCGCTTCACGGCGGCCTTCACTTTCCACCGAGAACACTACCGGACCGTCGAAAGACTCGAGGAACTTACGCAGTGCATCCAGCGGTGCTTTTTGTTGTGCCTGAACGGCCAGATCTGGCAGCTTCTGAAAACTTAAATTGGTATTCGCTGCTTTTGTCGGTAAATGTTCGGTTTTTAGCTGTACGCGCGGCCAGTTTTTCAGCTCTGAAAAGAACTCGTCTACCCGCAGCCAGAGCGATTGTGGTAGCAACAGTGGACGCATCGGATCGACGCCGCGATTTTCAAAACGCGCCAGCGTGTCAGCCTGGAAACGTTCGGCACTGTTTTCCAGATCGCCAGTATTCACCAACAGCGTATTGGCAGGGAAATAACTGAACAGTGGCGGCAGCGGTTCGCTGAAGAATAGCGGCTGCCAGTACTCGATCCCGGCAGGCAATGTGCCTTTACTCACTTGCTGATAAATATGTTCCGGATCGCGCTTCACTTCGAAAGTATCACGCCACTGACTGCGGAACAGTTCAATTGCCGCTTTATCTGTCGGAAATTCGTGCGCGGGCAGCAGATTGATCGCTTCTACTTCTTCCAGCGTACGCTGGCTGTCAACGTCAAATACGCGCAGGCTATCGATTTCATCATCAAAAAAATCAAGACGATAAGGCAAGTCGCTGCCCATCGGGAAAAGATCCAGCAACGCGCCGCGCGTGGCGTATTCGCCGTGTTCCATCACCTGATCAACATGGCGATAACCGGCGCTGTCCAGTTGCGTACGCAAGGCATCGCGAGATAACCGCTGACCTTTTTTCATCACCAGCGCATGACCGTGGAGAAAACTGTGCGGGCAAACACGCTGCATAAGGGTATTTACCGGAACAATCAGTACGCCACGCTGCATCGTCGGTAGCTGGTAAAGGGTGGAAAGGCGCGAAGAGATAATGTCCTGATGAGGCGAAAAACTGTCGTAAGGGAGGGTTTCCCAGTCCGCCAGATTCATCACCATCTGATCGGTAAACTGGCTGATTTCATCATGCAAACGCAGGGCATTTTGCATATCTGGTGCAATAAGTACCACCGGACCGGCGTGACGTTCGGCAATTTCCGCTACCAGCGTCGCGCAGGCAGCGCCAGTTAACTCGCCCAGCAGACGCTGCTCACCCGCTTTGACGGGCAGCGTATAACGATATTGTTCAGGCATAACGGTTGTCAGATTCTCGTTAGGATATGCCTCAACATATGGGGGCATATCTCTGATAAGCAATGCTGTTCATTATCCGTAATCGACATGGTTTAGCAAATTGAATCGCCCCGGCTGGGGCGATGGCTTAGCGGGAGTAACTGACGGCTGTGGGCAGAGAAGGCGGGGAGAACAACAGATCGCTGAATGCGCGCTGTGAAAGTTTTCTTACCAGCAAGCCCGCAACAGTACAAATCAACAAACTGACAAAGGGGTAAACCAGCAGGAGCGTCAGTTCGACTTGCGGCGACCAGCGTGCCGCGTTCATTTGCGGAATCAGGCTTAAGCTGAATATTTCTACCAGTATGCGATGGGTGGTATAGATAGCAATGGTGTTGGAGCCAATCACATTCAGCAGGCTGGAGGAGCGCATACCGAAGCGTTGCTCGTACTGATAAAACAGCTTCATGATCACCACAATCGATACCAGCGACAACAGCAGCGAGATATTAAACAACCAGGCACCGACCGCCAGAACGGCCAACAAAGAAGCCATCAGCAGATGGCGGCGCAACGGCACCGCTTTAACACAGGTCATTAATGTTGCGCCAAACCATGCGCCAAGACTGTAATAAGGCAAATTGCGGATCACGCTGTTCATTCCCCACCACGGCGTGGGAACGAAATTAACAGCGACACTCAGCAGCACAAATAAGGCGAATAGTGGCAGCGCCAGACGGCTAAAAAGTTTACATATCACGAAATAGACAATTAAAGCATACAGATACCACAAGCTGGTGCTGGCGGTGATCATTCCGTGCAGGAACTCACCGGTAGAATCGGCATAAGCGGCATTGGAGGCATTACTTAAATTGCGCTCAGGTGCCAGCCACTGATTGAGTGCACTTATCGCCAGCCACTGCACTACGCCCCACAGTGCCAGCACCCAGAAGATGCTCCAGATGCGTTTATCGAGACAATTTCCCCATGGCACGCTATCGATATAGCGGCGAATTAAATAGCCAGAAATAAAGAAAAAAACCGGCATACGAAAGGGGGCAAGGTAAAGATTGAAATAGATCCAGCATTTGCTCAGGACTTCCGATAACGGATGCTGAAAAGTGGTCAGATGCGGATAAAAGGTAATGACCGAGTGATAAATCACTACAAGACAAATACATAACCCTTTGATCTGGTTAATCCATAGCTCTTTTTGTTTCATCAGGACAACACGCTCTTTTTTAATTTACATGCGGTTGATCCTGCGGGTTATGACCCGAGGTGTAATGGGTATCTGTCTGTATTGGATGATTTTTCAGATTAAGATCAGGCGGCAAGATTGATGATAAAACATGGCAATTTAGCCGATTGATTTACGGGGACTTTTCAGATTAGCCCTGACGATCACTTACAGTTCAGACGTTTACCCATCTTGCTTTCGCTTATATACTCGTGTCTTTGCTACAGCAACCAGACGGATTTCATGTACCAACCTGTCGCTCTATTTATTGGCCTGCGTTACATGCGTGGGCGTGCAGCGGATCGCTTCGGTCGCTTCGTCTCCTGGCTTTCTACCATCGGCATTACCCTCGGGGTGATGGCGCTGGTCACAGTATTGTCAGTGATGAACGGCTTTGAGCGCGAGCTGCAAAACAACATCCTTGGCCTGATGCCACAGGCAATTCTCTCTTCTGAGCATGGCTCTCTTAACCCGCAGCAACTCCCGGAAACGGCAGTCAAACTGGACGGCGTTAATCGCATCGCACCTGTCACTACCGGTGATGTGGTACTGCAAAGTGCACGCAGCGTGGCGGTCGGGGTGATGCTGGGTATCGACCCGGCACAAAAAGATCCACTAACGCCGTATCTTGTCAATGTGAAACAAGCTGATCTCGAACCGGGGAAATATAATGTCATTCTCGGCGAACAGCTTGCCTCACAGTTAGGTGTCAATCGCGGTGATCAAATCCGCGTGATGGTGCCGTCTGCCAGCCAGTTCACGCCGATGGGGCGTATTCCAAGCCAGCGCCTGTTCAATGTGATTGGCACTTTCGCCGCCAACAGTGAAGTCGATGGCTATGAAATGCTGGTGAATATTGAGGATGCCTCGCGTCTGATGCGTTATCCGGCAGGCAATATCACTGGCTGGCGTTTGTGGCTGGATGAGCCGCTGAAAGTTGATTCTTTAAGCCAGCAAAAACTGCCTGAAGGCAGCAAATGGCAGGACTGGCGTGACCGTAAAGGCGAGCTGTTCCAGGCCGTACGCATGGAAAAAAATATGATGGGCTTGCTGCTGAGCCTGATTGTTGCCGTAGCGGCGTTTAACATTATTACCTCGCTAGGGCTGATGGTGATGGAGAAGCAGGGCGAAGTAGCGATCCTGCAAACGCAAGGCTTAACTCCGCGACAAATCATGATGGTCTTTATGGTGCAAGGGGCAAGCGCCGGGATTATCGGTGCGATCCTCGGAGCGGCGCTTGGCGCACTGCTTGCCAGCCAGTTGAATAATCTGATGCCGATAATCGGCGTCCTGCTTGATGGTGCGGCACTGCCAGTCGCTATCGAACCTTTACAGGTCATTGTTATTGCGCTGGTGGCGATGGCTATCGCGCTGCTGTCTACGCTTTACCCTTCATGGCGCGCTGCCGCCACTCAACCCGCTGAGGCTTTACGTTATGAATAAGATCCTGTTGCAATGCGACAACCTGTGCAAACGCTATCAGGAAGGCAGTGTGCAAACCGATGTACTGCACAATGTCAGTTTCAGCGTCGGCGAAGGTGAAATGATGGCGATCGTCGGTAGCTCTGGTTCTGGTAAAAGTACCCTGCTGCACCTGCTGGGCGGGCTGGATACGCCAACCTCCGGCGATGTGATCTTTAACGGTCAACCGATGAGCAAACTGTCTTCGGCGGCGAAAGCAGAGCTGCGCAACCAGAAGCTGGGCTTTATTTATCAGTTTCACCACCTGCTGCCGGATTTTACCGCCCTGGAAAACGTGGCTATGCCACTGCTGATTGGCAAGAAAAAGCCCGCTGAAATCAACAGCCGTGCGCTGGAGATGTTAAAAGCGGTGGGGCTGGAGCATCGTGCGAATCACCGTCCATCTGAACTTTCTGGCGGTGAGCGCCAGCGTGTGGCGATTGCCCGTGCGCTGGTCAATAACCCGCGGCTGGTACTGGCGGATGAACCTACAGGTAACCTCGATGCACGTAACGCCGACAGCATCTTCCAGTTGCTTGGGGAGTTGAATCGTTTGCAGGGTACCGCCTTCCTGGTGGTTACTCACGACCTGCAACTGGCGAAACGTATGAGCCGCCAACTGGAAATGCGTGATGGACGTCTGACGGCGGAACTGAGCCTGATGGGGGCGGAGTAATGGCGATGCCTTTATCGTTATTGATTGGCCTGCGTTTTAGTCGCGGACGGCGGCGCGGCGGCATGGTATCGCTGATCTCCGTCATTTCTACCATTGGCATTGCCCTCGGCGTGGCGGTATTGATCGTCGGCTTAAGCGCGATGAACGGCTTTGAACGCGAACTGAACAACCGCATTCTGGCGGTGGTGCCGCATGGCGAAATTGAGGCGGTGGATCAGCCGTGGACTAACTGGCAAGAAGCCCTGGATAACGTGCAAAAAGTGCCGGGTATTGCCGCTGCCGCGCCGTATATCAATTTCACCGGGCTGGTGGAAAGTGGTGCCAATCTGCGCGCAATTCAGGTCAAGGGCGTTAACCCGCAACAGGAACAGCGTTTGAGCGCATTACCCTCGTTTGTCCAGGACGATGCGTGGAGCAATTTTAAAGCAGGTGAACAGCAAATTATCATCGGCAAAGGCGTGGCGGATGCGCTGAAAGTGAAGCAGGGCGATTGGGTGTCGATTATGATCCCAAATTCGAATCCCGAGCATAAACTGATGCAGCCAAAACGTGTGCGTTTGCACGTTGCCGGTATTTTGCAGTTGAGTGGCCAACTCGATCACAGTTTTGCCATGATCCCGCTGGCAGATGCCCAACAATATCTTGATATGGGTTCCAGCGTGTCAGGTATTGCCCTTAAAATGACGGATGTTTTCAACGCCAATAAGCTGGTACGCGATGCGGGTGAAGTGACCAACAGCTATGTTTATATTAAAAGCTGGATTGGTACTTACGGCTATATGTATCGCGATATCCAGATGATCCGCGCCATTATGTATCTGGCGATGGTACTGGTGATTGGCGTGGCCTGTTTCAACATCGTCTCCACCTTAGTGATGGCGGTGAAAGACAAGAGTGGCGATATCGCAGTATTAAGAACGCTGGGGGCGAAAGATGGTTTAATTCGCGCCATCTTTGTCTGGTATGGATTGCTGGCAGGGCTGTTCGGCAGCCTGTGTGGGGTGATTATCGGCGTGGTGGTTTCACTGCAACTTACCCCGATTATTGAGTGGATTGAAAAGCTGATCGGTCATCAGTTCCTCTCCAGCGATATCTATTTTATTGACTTCCTGCCATCGGAATTGCACTGGCTGGACGTCTTCTACGTACTGGTCACAGCATTGTTGCTGAGTCTTTTGGCAAGTTGGTATCCGGCGCGGCGCGCCAGTAATATTGACCCTGCGCGAGTCCTTAGCGGCCAGTAAAGGCAGTACATTAAAACAAGGAGCGGCAATGTATTACGGGTTTGATATTGGTGGAACAAAAATTGCGCTTGGCGTGTTTGATAGCGGTCGGCAGTTGCAGTGGGAAAAGCGGTTGCCGACACCGCGTGACAGCTATGACGCATTTTTAGATGCAGTGTGCGAGCTGGTGGCTGAAGCCGATAAGCGTTTTGGCTGTAAAGGTTCTGTCGGCATCGGTATTCCGGGAATGCCGGAAACAGAAGATGGTACGCTGTATGCCGCCAATGTCCCCGCTGCCAGCGGTAAATCGCTGCGTGCAGATCTGAGCGCACGTCTTGATCGCGATGTCCGCCTTGATAACGATGCCAACTGTTTTGCCCTTTCAGAAGCCTGGGATGATGAATTTACTCAATATCCACTGGTGATGGGGTTGATTCTCGGCACCGGCGTTGGCGGCGGGTTGATTTTCAACGGTAAACCAATTACCGGTAAAAGCTATATTACCGGCGAGTTTGGCCATATGCGTCTGCCGGTTGATGCGTTAACCATGATGGGGCTGGATTTCCCGTTACGCCGCTGCGGCTGTGGTCAGCATGGCTGCATTGAAAATTATCTGTCTGGTCGCGGTTTTGCGTGGCTGTATCAACACTATTATCATCAACCGTTGCAGGCTCCCGAAATTATTGCGCTTTATGATCAAGGCGATGAGCAGGCAAGGGCGCACGTTGAGCGTTATCTGGATTTATTAGCGGTTTGTCTGGGAAATATCCTGACCATTGTTGACCCTGACCTGGTCGTCATTGGTGGTGGCTTATCGAATTTCCCGGCAATCACAACGCAACTGGCGGACAGGCTGCCTCGTCATCTCTTACCTGTCGCTCGTGTTCCGCGCATTGAACGCGCGCGCCACGGTGATGCGGGAGGAATGCGTGGTGCGGCTTTCCTACATCTAACCGATTAAACAACAGAGGTTGCTATGCTGTCGCGTCGGGGTCATCGGTTAAGTCGTTTTCGTAAAAATAAACGCCGCCTGCGCGAGCGTTTGCGTCAGCGTATTTTTTTCAGAGATAAAGTGGTGCCGGAAGCAATGGAAAAACCAAGAGTACTCGTACTGACAGGGGCAGGGATTTCTGCGGAATCAGGTATTCGTACCTTTCGCGCCGCAGATGGCCTGTGGGAAGAACATCGGGTTGAAGATGTGGCAACGCCGGAAGGTTTCGATCGCGATCCTGAACTGGTGCAAGCGTTTTATAACGCCCGTCGTCGACAGCTACAGCAGCCAGAAATTCAGCCTAACGCCGCGCATCTTGCGCTAGCTAAACTGCAAGACGCTCTCGGCGATCGCTTTTTGCTGGTGACGCAGAATATCGACAACCTGCATGAACGCGCAGGTAATACCAATGTTATTCATATGCATGGGGAACTGCTGAAAGTTCGCTGTTCGCAAAGTGGTCAGGTTCTCGACTGGACCGGAGACGTTACGCCAGAAGATAAATGCCATTGTTGCCAGTTCCCGGCACCCTTGCGCCCGCACGTAGTGTGGTTTGGCGAAATGCCACTCGGCATGGATGAAATTTATATGGCGTTGTCAATGGCCGATATTTTCATTGCCATTGGTACATCAGGGCATGTTTATCCGGCGGCTGGGTTTGTTCACGAAGCGAAACTGCATGGCGCGCACACCGTGGAACTGAATCTTGAACCGAGTCAGGTTGGTAATGAATTTGCCGAGAAATATTACGGCCCGGCAAGCCAGGTGGTGCCAGAATTTGTTGAAAAGTTGCTGAAGGGATTATAAATCAGGAGTAATTGCCTGATGCGCTACGCTTATCAGGCCTACGAGCGGACCACAATACCGACGAAAGAGCGGGATAAAACTTTACTGTCCTGACTCCTTAGCCACATCCTTGCTAAATAAAAAACGGGCGGTAATACCACCGCCCGTTTGCTGAATTAACGTCCTGCTTTCAGCTTCTGATAATACTCTTCATAAATGCTGCTGGCTGCGCCAACGTCATTCTGCCATTCGCCATTTTTAATGGTTTCAGCATCCGGGTAGAGCGTCTTGTCGTTCGCTATTTCCGGGCTTAACAGCTTACGCGCGGCGAGGTTTGGCGTTGGATAACCGATAGTTTCAGCAACCTGTTTTGCCACATCCGGGCGCAGCAGGAAGTTGATCAATTTCAGCGCGCCTTCTTTGTTTTTGGCATTTGCCGGGATCGCCAGGCTGTCCATCCAGAAAATGCCGCCTTCTTTCGGCCACACCACGTCAATTGGCGTACCCGCCTGGCGTGCAACGAAAGCAGAACCGTTCCAGATCATGCCGAGGTTAACTTCGCCTTCCATATACGGGTTCGCCGGGTTATCGGAGTTAAACGCCGCGACGTTTGGCATCAGTTTTTTCAGCTCGTTGTATGCAGCTTCAATCTCTTTCGGATCGGTGGTGTTACCGGAGTAGCCCAGCTTACGCAGCGCCATCTGGAACACTTCACGGGCATCGTCGGTCAGCAGCAGGCTGCCTTTGTACTCAGGTTTCCACAGATCGGCCCAGCTGGTGACAGATTTCGGATCTACCGCATCACCGTTAACGCCAATCGCCGTCGCACCCCAGATATACGGAATGGAATAGTCGTTATTCGGGTCAAACGGCTTGTTGAGCATGTCTGGATCGAGGTTGCTGAAATTGCTTAACTTCGACTTGTCGATCTTCTGGATCATCCCTTCTTTACGCATTTTATCGACGTAATAGGTTGAAGGAACCACCAGGTCATAGGCACCGTCTTTGTACGTTTTCAGCTTCGCGTACATGGTTTCGTTCGACTCGTAAGTCGAATAGATAACCTTAATACCGGTTTCTTTGGTGAACTGTTCAAGCAGTCCTGGCGGCACGTACTCGGTCCAGTTGTAGAAATACAGCGTGTTGTTGTCATCGGCGTGAGCGGCGCTCATGCCCAGTGCCAGAGCACCCGCCGCGAGCAGGTGGCGTGACCATTTTTTCATTTAACGTCCCCTGTGTTACCTTTCGTTTTATCACGAGCAATAAGCTGGCTGGCAATTACCATCACCAGCGACAGCACCAGTAATATGGTTGCCAGCGCGTTAACTTCCGGCGATACGCCGACTTTGACCATCGAATAAATTTTTAACGGCAGAATTTCATAACTCGGCCCGGTGACAAACGAAGAAACCACCACGTCGTCCATCGACAGGGTAAAGCTTAACACCCAGCCCGCCGCTACCGCTGGCATTGCCAGTGGCAGAATGATTTTTCGCAGAATGGTAAATTCGCTGGCACCGAGATCTTTCGCCGCTTCCAGCATTCGCACATCAAAACCTTTCAGGCGCGAATACACCGTCACCACCACAAACGGCAGGCAGAAGGTGATATGCGAGAACAGCAGCGACCAGAAGCCAAGCTGAATACCCAGCAGCATAAACAGCACCAGCAGCGAAATCGCCATTACGATATCTGGTGACATCATCACCACAAACAGCATTCCGCTAACGAACGGCTTACCACGAAAGCGATAACGGTACAGCGCAACTGCCGTCAGTGAACCGATAAGCGTAGCAAACGTCGCCGAAAACACCGCCATTGTTAGTGAATGCTGCGCTGCCTGTAACAGGCTGTCGTTGTTCATCAGCAGGCTATACCATTTGGTGGTAAAACCCTGCCAGTTGATGCCAAAGCGCGAGCTGTTAAAGGAGTTCACAATCAAAATAATGATTGGGATATACAGGTACGCGTAGATAGCGGTCATAAAACCGCCGCGAAGCAGTCGACCGATCATTCGAGTTCCACCTTTTTGTTCAGCAGACGAGAAGCGCGCCAGTAAACCAGCAACATCAGGCCCATTACGATAGTCAGCGTAATGCTGGTGGCTGCACCAAACGGCCAGTCACGAATATTGAGGAACTGTACCTTGATGACGTTACCGATCAGCAGGTTTTTCGCACCGCCCATCAGGTCGGACACATAGAACAGGCCCATCGCTGGCAGCATCACCAGCAGACATCCGGCAATAATCCCCGGCATCGTCAGTGGAATAATGATGCGGATAAAAGTCTGTAACTTGCTGGCACCGAGATCGCGCGCCGCCTCAAGCAACGGCTTATCCAGTTTTTCGATACTGGAGTACAGCGGCATCACCATAAACGGTAGCAGAATGTAAACCAGACCGATTATCACCGCACTGGGCGTGAACATGATGCGAATTGGTGTATCGATAACGCCCAGCCAGAGCAAAAACTCGTTGAGATAGCCTTTGGTGCTGAGGAAAATTTTCAGCCCGTAGATACGAATCAATGAGTTGGTCCAGAAGGGAACAATCAGCAGAAACAGCAGCAGCGGACGCACCTTGTGTGGCAGCTTTGCCAGAAACCAGGCAAACGGGTAGCCCAGCACCAGGCAGGCGAGGGTGGCGATCAGCGCCATATTCAACGAGTGCAATAGCACTTCAAAATAGAGCGGATCGAGCAGTCGCGTGTAGTTATCCAGCGTAAAGACCATTTTGACGAAACTGGCGTCGTCGCGGGTCAAAAAGCTGGTGCCAATGATCATCAGGTTGGGCAGAAAGACAAACAACACAAGCCAACCGACAATAGTGACAATCACTACATTCTGGAACTTACTTGTGTTCTTCATCAGCCAGTACGACCTCCCAGCTTTCTACCCAATTAATGGCCATTTTTTGGTCGAGAGAGTGGTCAAAGTCAGGATCGTCTTCATTGAAGAATTCGCTGACCATCACCATCTTGCCATTTTCCAGTTCAACAACCGACTCCAGCGTCATGCCTTTGTAGTTACGCTCGCGAACATAACCAATCAGGCCTTCAGCGTGGTTGTCGTCGTTAATCTCTTCAACGCGTAAGTCTTCAGGACGTAGCAGAACATGCAGTTTTTGCCCTGGCTCAACGGCGAAGTTAACGTAGATATTACATTCGCGGCCTTCAACGTTGGCGCGTACGCGCTGCTCGTCGAGACGTTCGATGACCGTGGCATTAAACATATTGATTTCGCCAATAAACCCGGCAACAAACAGGTTTTTCGGCTCTTCGTAGATTTCACGCGGCGTGCCGTCTTGCTCAATGCGACCATCGCGCATCACCACAATCCTGTCCGACATGGTAAGTGCTTCTTCCTGGTCGTGAGTCACGAAGACGAATGTAATGCCAAGCTTACGCTGTAACGCTTTCAGCTCGTTCTGCATTTGCTTACGCAGTTTGTAATCCAGCGCTGAGAGCGACTCATCCAGCAACAACAGACGAGGCTTGTTAACCACCGCGCGGGCAATGGCGACGCGTTGCTGTTGACCACCAGAAAGCTGATGCGGTTTGCGTTGAGCGAAGGTTTCCAGCTGCACCATCCGCAGGGCTTCCATCACGCGGGGCGTAATTTCAGCCGCGGGGGTTTTTTGCATGCGCAACCCAAAGGCCACATTTTCGAACACGGTCATGTGGGGGAAAAGTGCGTAGCTTTGGAAAACAGTGTTCACATAGCGGTTTTCCGCCGGAACGTGGGTGATGTCCTCGTTATCCAGCATGATGCGTCCGGAATCAACAGTTTCCAGACCTGCAATCAGGCGAAGAACGGTTGTTTTACCGCAGCCAGAAGGGCCAAGCAGCGTGAGGAACTCGCCATTGTTGATAGTCAGATCCAGCTGGGGAATGACCTCTTTACCATCAAAGCATTTGCGAATTCCCGCCAATTGCACCAGCGGTGAAAGCGAACTCGGTTGTTTATTCAATTTTTTACTCTGTCCCATGTAAACGCAACGGATGGCTTACCGATGCGGGGTTTGTGGTTAACCACCTTGGTGACTCTTAATGAGGGCGGTAATTCTACGGCAAACCGCTTGAATCGCCAATCTTTGTTGTGAATTACTGGCTTAGCTTTATATTCATTAAGGTAATGCTGATAAATATTCCCGCTTGCAGGGGTAAAAGTGACCTGACGCAATATTTGTCTTTTCTTGCTTCTTAATAATGTTGTCACAAAAAGTGAGGGTGACTACATGGATAAACTACTTGAGCGATTTTTGAACTACGTGTCTCTGGATACCCAATCAAAAGCGGGGGTGAGACAGGTTCCCAGCACGGAAGGCCAATGGAAGTTATTGCATCTGCTGAAAGAGCAGCTCGAAGAGATGGGGCTTATCAATGTGACCTTAAGTGAGAAGGGCACTTTGATGGCGACGTTACCGGCTAACGTCCCTGGCGATATCCCGGCGATTGGCTTTATTTCTCATGTGGATACCTCACCGGATTGCAGCGGCAAAAATGTGAATCCGCAAATCGTTGAAAACTATCGCGGTGGCGATATTGCGCTGGGTATCGGCGATGAAGTTTTATCACCGGTTATGTTCCCGGTGCTGCATCAGCTACTGGGTCAGACGCTGATTACCACCGATGGTAAAACCTTGTTAGGTGCCGATGACAAAGCAGGTATTGCAGAAATCATGACCGCGCTGGCGGTATTGCAACAGAAAAACATTCCGCATGGTGATATTCGCGTCGCCTTTACCCCGGATGAAGAAGTGGGCAAAGGGGCGAAGCATTTTGATGTTGACGCCTTCGATGCCCGCTGGGCTTACACCGTTGATGGTGGTGGCGTAGGCGAACTGGAGTTTGAAAACTTCAACGCCGCGTCGGTCAATATCAAAATTGTCGGTAACAATGTTCACCCGGGCACGGCGAAAGGAGTGATGGTAAATGCGCTTTCGCTGGCGGCACGTATTCATGCGGAAGTTCCGGCAAATGAAAGCCCGGAAATGACAGAAGGCTATGAAGGTTTCTATCACCTGGCGAGCATGAAAGGCACCGTTGAACGGGCCGATATGCACTACATCATTCGTGATTTCGACCGTAAACAGTTTGAAGCGCGTAAACGTAAAATGATGGAGATCGCCAAAAAAGTGGGCAAAGGGTTACATCCTGATTGCTACATTGAACTGGTGATTGAAGACAGTTACTACAATATGCGCGAGAAAGTGGTTGAGCATCCGCATATTCTCGATATCGCCCAGCAGGCGATGCGTGACTGCGATATTGAACCGGAACTGAAACCGATCCGCGGCGGTACCGACGGCGCGCAGTTGTCGTTTATGGGATTACCGTGCCCGAACCTGTTCACTGGCGGTTACAACTATCATGGTAAGCATGAGTTTGTGACTCTGGAAGGTATGGAAAAAGCGGTGCAGGTAATCGTCCGTATTGCCGAGTTGACGGCGCAACGGAAGTAAGCGAAAAGGGATGCGGCATGTGATGCCGCATCCGGCTTAAATCCAAACTTACCCTTCGAAGAACCAGTATCCGCTATTGACCAGCGCCGCGAGCATCGCGAGGAATGACGGATCTTCCAGCGCATCGCCAAAATTCTCCGCGGTCAGCGCAATGTTGCTGGCGAGCGCATCCAGTGCCGGACGGTGCGGGGAATCGATCTTCTCACCATTGGCATACACGTCGTCGCCAATGCGCAATACGCGCAGACCACCCAGACGCACCAGCACATCACCTTGTTTCAGCGCATCGTAGATTTCATCCGGCTGATAAGGCGGCTCTGGCGGCGCGATATCCAGTTCATGGCGTGACTGGGATATAAACTCCCCAAACCACTGTTTAAAGTGTTCCGGCTGGTTGATCAATTCAAGCATCATCTCACGCAGTTTATCCATCTCTTGCGGTAGAACGTCCGCAGGATGAGCGCGAGGTGGAACATCAGGATCGCTGTAGTAGTTGCCGCCCAGTTCACGTTGCAGCACATAATCGGCAAATCCGCTAATCAGTTCCCGCGTATTTGGCGCGCGAAAACCCACGGAATAGTTCATCGCATTTTCCAGCGCGTAGCCTTCATGCGGGAATCCTGGCGGAATATAAAGGATATCGCCAGGCTCCAGCTCTTCATCGATGATGGCTTCGAACGGATCGACCTGTAACAGATCCGGGTGCGGGCAGTGCTGTTTCATTTGCAGCTTTTCGCCCACTCGCCAGCGACGACGTCCGGTACCCTGAATGATAAACACGTCGTACTGATCGAGATGTGGGCCGACGCCGCCGCCAGGTACGGAAAAAGAGATCATCAGGTCATCAATACGCCAGTCCGGTAGTTCACGGAACGGCCGCATCAGCGAGGCGGTCGGCTCATGCCAGTGGTTCACTGCCTGTACCAGTAACGACCAGTTGGTTTCACCGAGATGATCGTAGCTTTCGAACGGGCCGTGGCTGACCTGCCATTTGCCATCCTGGTGACTGACCAGTCGACTGTCGACTTCGCTTTCCATCGCCAGACCCGCCAACTCGTCTGGAGAGATCGGGTCAATAAAATTATTAAAGCCGCGTTTTAACACCACCGGGCGTTTCTGCCAGTGACGTTCAAGAAAATCGGGCCAGTTAAGAGTGAGTTGGTATTCCATGTTAAGCATCCACAGGCTGGTATCTGCAACCGATTATAACGGATGCTTAACGTAATGCGTGAAGTATGGACATATTTATTCATCTTTCGGCGCAGAATGCTGGCGACCAAAAATCACCTCCATCCGCGCACCGCCCAGCATGCTCTCTCCGGCGACGATTTTACCCTCATATTGCTCGGTGATTTCGCGGGCTACCGCCAGCCCTACACCTTGCCCTGGGCGTAAAGTATCAACCCGTTGACCACGGTCGAAAATGACCTCTCGCTTGCTTAATGGAATACCGGGGCCATCATCCTCGACCACAATATAGAGATGATCGTCGGTTTGCCTTGCAGAAATTTCGACAAACTCGAGGCAATATTTACAGGCGTTATCCAGCACGTTGCCCATCACCTCGACAAAATCGTTCTGCTCACCAACAAAGCTGATCTCTGGTGAAATATCGAGAGAGATATTGACCCCTTTGCGTTGATACACTTTGTTCAGCGCCGAGTTGAGATTGTCCAACAGAGGGGCGACCGGATGCAGCTCGCGGCTAAGCAATGTCCCACCGCGCATACTGGCACGATGCAGGTAGTAGCCAATTTGCTGTGAAATGCGGCTGATTTGCTCCAGCATCACCGGCTCAGCATCACTGACGCTCATCTTCTCACTACGCAGAGAACGCAGCGTACTTTGCAGCACCGCCAGTGGCGTTTTCAGACTATGGGTCAGGTCGGTGAGCGTCGTACGATATTTGTCGTAACGTTCGCGTTCACTTTTTAACAGTCGGTTCAGGTTTCGTACCAGACTGGTCAGTTCTCGTGTTGTGGCAGGATTGAGCAATTCACGGTTATGCTCTTCCAGTTCGCGGACTTCTTTTGCCAGGGCCTCGATGGGACGTAAACTCCACCAGGCGGCGACCCACAGCAGCGGGATCACTAACAGCAGATTGGCTGAGAGCACATAGATAAACCAGCTCCAGACCATATAGGAACTTTTTAGCTCCACCGGAATGGTATCCACCACTACAATGGTTAACTTTGGCATCCGCGATGTTGCCGGATAGACGTTTACCGCCACCGAGTGGGTCATCTCCGCGTCGTCATCATCTTCCCGCACTTCCTGCAACTGTTGCTGCATAGAGTGATCTCCACTCAGTAACAGGCTAGTGTCGTTAACATCCGCTTCAATTTCATGAAAACCATTCGATTTCAGCCAGTCAGGCTGGATCATTTTCATCAGCCAGGGCACGTCACGTTGCGCCCATAAAAGCTGCCCGTTCTCATCATAAATTAGCGTCATGGTGGGGCTTTGCTTGTCGATATTTTCAGGTAACTCGACATGCAATTTATTATTTTCCCACTTCGCAAGGGTATAGAACAGATTGCTCTCGCCACGTAACAGCCGAAACGTGGTTTTATCGAAACTGACGCTATAACCGATCAGCGCAACCATTCCGTAGGCAAGCGAAAGCACCAATACTACTGCTGCCGTTGCTAACAGAAAACGTACCCGCAGCGAGAGCGGGAAAAAAAGACGCAGTAATTTTTTCATCAGCGCAATTCGAACAGATAGCCCTGGCCGCGAACGGTGGTAATCACTTCTTGCGGATATTGTGCCTGAATTTTTTTGCGCAGACGTCCCATCAGTACATCAATGGTATGGCTTTCCCGCAGCTCCGCATCCGGGTAGAGTTGTAGCATTAACGAATCTTTGCTGACCACTTTGCCATTATTGCGTATCAACGTTTCCATAATGGTGTATTCGAACGCGGTCAGTTTGATCACTTCGTCATTAATGGATAACTCACGGCGGGAGAGATCAACCTGAAACGGTGGCAGCGAAATTACCTGGGAAGCCAGACCGCTATTACGCCGCATTAATGCCTGCATTCGCGCCATCACCTCTTCAATATGAAACGGTTTAGTCACGTAATCATCAGCACCGGCACTTAATACTTCGACTTTGTCCTGCCAGCTTTCACGGGCGGTTAATACCAGAATCGGCAGTGAAACATCATTACTGCGCCAGCGGCGAATCAATGACAGACCGTCCTCGTCAGGCAAACCGAGATCGACAATCGCAATATCCGGTAAATGCTCATTGAGATAATAATCGGCTTCTTTGGCATCTTCTGCGTCATCGACCTGATGACCAGCATCCTGAATCTGAACTTTAAGATGGTGACGTAACAACGCATTGTCTTCAACAACCAGTACGCGCATTTTTCATTCTCCCTGTTTTAATTATTAAAATAGTGTAACGCGATTATGTCGTTATGGGGGTAAACATTAAATAAACCAGCGGGGAGGGGAGGTAAAGAGAAAAAATAAAAAGCGGATAATCTTAATAAGCAGGCCGGACAGCATCGCCATCCGGCACTGATTTGAGGCTTATTTCAGCTCATCAACCATGGTGATGGCGCGACCAATGTAGTTTGCCGGCGTCATCGCTTTCAGGCGGGCTTTCTCTTCTTCTGGCAGCGCCAGACCATCGATAAATTGCTTCATGCCTTCGGCGTCAACGCGCTTACCGCGAGTCAGCTCTTTCAACTTCTCGTACGGTTTTTCGATGCCATAGCGACGCATAACTGTCTGGATTGGCTCAGCCAGCACTTCCCAGTTGTGATCCAGTTCCTCCAGAAGATGGTCACGGTTCACTTCCAGTTTGCTCACGCCTTTCAGGGTGGATTGATACGCAATTAAGGCATAACCGATACCCACGCCGAGGTTACGCAGCACGGTGGAGTCGGTCAGGTCACGCTGCCAGCGGGAAACCGGCAGTTTGCTTGCTAGGTGCTGTAACACCGCGTTGGAAAGCCCCAGGTTACCTTCGGAGTTTTCGAAGTCGATCGGGTTTACCTTATGCGGCATGGTAGAAGAACCAATCTCACCAGCAATGGTTTTCTGCTTGAAGTGGTTAAGGGCGATATAACCCCAGACGTCACGGTCGAAGTCGATCAGAATGGTGTTGAAACGCGCAACGCAATCAAACAATTCGGCAATGTAGTCGTGCGGTTCAATCTGGGTAGTGTACGGGTTCCACTGAATACCCAGCGAGGTGACGAACTCTTCGCTGAACTGATGCCAGTCAACTTCCGGGTAAGCGGCGATGTGGGCATTATAGTTGCCGACAGCGCCGTTGATTTTGCCGAGGATCTCCACCTGATTAAGCTGGCGGTACTGACGTTCCATGCGGTAGGCAACGTTTGCCATCTCTTTACCGATGGTTGACGGCGTGGCTGGCTGACCGTGGGTACGGGACAGCAGCGGGATATCGCGATACTGAACGGCGAGATCTTTAATGCCATCAATCAGTTGACGCCAGTATGGCAGGATCACTTCATCACGCGCGGTTTTCAGCATCAACGCGTGGGAGAGGTTATTGATATCTTCCGAAGTACAGGCAAAGTGGATGAATTCAGAAACTGCGTGCAGTTCCGGGATATCGGCCACTTTTTCTTTCAGGAAATACTCAACCGCTTTAACGTCGTGGTTAGTGGTACGCTCGATGGTTTTGATGCGTGCTGCATCTTCTTCGCTGAAACTGGCGACAATTGTATCAAGGTAACCGATTGCGTCGGCAGCAAAAGCAGGAACTTCCTTGATCGCTGCGTGCGCGGCCAGTTTTTGCAGCCAACGTACTTCAACTTGTACACGGAATTTCAGCAAACCATATTCGCTGAAAATCCCGCGCAGCGCGCTGACTTTATCGCCGTAGCGTCCATCGACAGGGGAAACGGCGGTCAGTGAGGATAATTCCATAGATCACAACTCCGGGGTTAAATGAGCAAGAATTTGTTTTGCCTGAGTGGTCAGGCGATTACGAGAAAACATCAGTTGCAGACGTCCGCCGCCGACCTGGTGCCAGAGCACGGCGGCGCGAATGCCTGCCAGCAGGGTGGCGCGGACTTTCGCCTGCACCTGTGGGCTTTGCAGTACAGCAGGAGATCCGGTGACCTGAATGCGCGGGCCTAGCGGGCTAATCACATCAACATAAATAGCGGCCATCGCGCTCATCAGCGTTTCGGACTGTAGATCGAAGTGTTCGAGCTGACGTTGCAGGCCGTTGATGCGGTTGCCCAGAGTGTCGAGCGCACCTTTCGCTGAGGAAAGTTTGCGCTCAAGCACCATCAGGCTAAGGGTGTAGCGGGTTAACTCAGCATTTAAGCCCTGGCGACTGCTGGCGTTGAGCACGCCGAGCAATGTTTCCAGCCCGACGCGCAGGTTAGCTTCGCTGCCGCCAAAAACCGCCAGCGTGGAGCTGGGGTTCATATCGATAATACTGTTGAGTGAGACGTGTAGCGCATCGGCATCACAATGCCCCTGGTGAGCGAGTTGTTGCACCAGGCGTGCCGACTGACAAATTCCGGCCAGGGCGAGGGTGATGTCATAGTAATTCTTTGCCACGTTCACTGCTTCCTTGTTGTAATTAAAGACAATAATCAGACCGGCAGCGGCAGACGCTGCTCAATAATACCGCCACCGAGGCACACTTCACCGTTATAGAAGACGGCAGACTGGCCCGGCGTCACGGCGGCAACCGGCTCATCAAAAATCACTTCAATGCGATCGTCGTCCAGCGCCTTGACGGTGCAAGGGATGTCGGTCTGGCGATAGCGGGTTTTTACCGTGCAACGCATAGTGCCGGTGAAGGGTTCGCGATCGACCCAGTGCAGCTGCTGGGCAATCAGACCGACAGACATCAGACGCGGGTGTTCATGGCCCTGCGCAACAATCAGAATGTTGTTTTCGACGTCTTTATCGACCACATACCACGGTTCTTCAGTGCCTTCTTTGGTGCCACCGATACCCAGACCTTTACGCTGACCGAGGGTGTGATACATCAGCCCCTGGTGCTCGCCAATTTCATCGCCGTCAACGGTAATGATTTTGCCCGGTTGCGCCGGGAGATAACGGCCCAGGAACTCGCGGAATTTACGCTCGCCAATAAAGCAGATCCCGGTAGAGTCTTTTTTCTTCGCGGTAACCAGACCGAGATCTTCAGCAATCTTGCGCACCTGCGGCTTTTCCAGTTCGCCGACCGGGAACAGGCTTTGCGCAATCTGCTCATGGCTGAGCGTATAAAGGAAGTAGCTCTGGTCTTTATTGCTATCCAGACCACGCAGCAGGCGGCTTTTGCCATCGACATCGGCACGACGAACGTAATGACCGGTAGCGATATAATCGGCACCTAAATCTTCGGCGGCAAATTCGAGGAACGCTTTAAATTTGATCTCTTTGTTGCACAGAATATCCGGGTTTGGCGTGCGACCGGCTTTATATTCGGCAAGGAACAGTTCGAAGACGTTGTCCCAGTACTCGGCAGCAAAGTTAACGGTGTGCAGTTCAATGCCGAGCTTATCGCAGACAGCCTGGGCATCAGCCAGATCCGCTGCCGCCGTGCAATATTCCTCACCGTCGTCTTCTTCCCAGTTCTTCATAAACAGGCCTTCGACCTGATATCCCTGTTGTTGCAACAGCCAGGCAGAAACGGAGGAATCGACACCGCCGGACATGCCGACGATTACTTTTTTTGCGGTTTCAGACATTGGATCACTCACGACATTGAACTTCAAGGCGGCGTATTCTATCACGCAGCCTTTTAGATGACACCCTTTGTAAAAGGCCAGTTAAAATCGCCAATCATCTCCAGCGGATAGCGTTGCCCACTTTGATAACAACGAATACTTTCCGCCACCAGCGGCGAGCGCAGATTTGACGCCTGTAAAATCTCTTCGGCGCTGACCCAACGGCAGCAGTCGATATCGCTGTCATGGGGCTGGGTCGGGCATATTTGCTCAAGCTCAATGGCAAACAGGAAGCGCAAAAACGGCGTTTTATCCGGCGCAATCCACTGATGCATGCGGATAAAATGTTGCGGTTGCGCGCTGATGCCCGTCTCTTCCCACAGCTCACGGGCGGCGGCTTCCACTAAGGTTTCATCGGCTTCCAGATGCCCGGCGGGCTGGTTCCATAACGCTTTACCATTAATCGTCTCTTCAACGACTAAAAATTTGCCTTCTGCGTGCACCACGCAGGCAACGGTAACGTGCGGTTTAAACATTTTGCGTCCTTAATCTGTCGCTTCTCGCCATTCGCCATTGGCAAGATTATCCAAAGAGTAATCACCCATCGCATAGCGAATCAGTCGCAGCGTGGGAAAACCAACATGGGCGGTCATGCGGCGCACCTGGCGATTACGTCCTTCATATAAGGTGATCTTAAGCCAGCTGGTGGGAATACTTTTTCGTTCACGAATTGGCGGATTACGGGGCCATAACCATTCCGGCTCCTCAACCATCTCCGCACCTGCGGGCAGGGTAGGGCCATCATTTAAGGTTACGCCATTGCGCAACGCTTCAAGGGCGTCTTCCGTGGGAATACCTTCTACCTGTACATAATAGATTTTCCCGGTACGTTTACCCGGCTGGGTTAAACGCGCCTGCAAAGCGCCGTTATTGGTCAGCACCAGTAACCCTTCGCTGTCGCGGTCGAGACGACCTGCCGCATACACTCCCTGAACCGGGATGAATTCTTTTAATGTTTTGCGTCCGGCTTCATCGGTGAACTGCGGAAGAACATCGTAGGGTTTATTGAACAGGATCACACGCGTGGGCTGGTTTTCAGGTTTTCGCCTGGTAGAACGTTGCGAGCTGAATCGCTTAACCTGGTGATTTCTAAAAGAAGTTTTTTGCATGGTATTTTCAGAGATTATGAATTGCCGCATTATAGCCTAATAACGCGCATCTTTCATGACGGCAAACAATAGGGTAGTATTGACAAGCCAATTACAAATCATTAACAAAAAATTGCTCTAAAGCATCCGTATCGCAGGACGCAAACGCATATGCAACGTGGTGGCAGACGAGCAAACCAGTAGCGCTCGAAGGAGAGGTGAATGGAAAGTAAAGTAGTTGTTCCGGCACAAGGCAAGAAGATCACCCTGCAAAACGGCAAACTCAACGTTCCTGAAAATCCGATTATCCCTTACATTGAAGGTGATGGAATCGGTGTAGATGTAACCCCAGCCATGCTGAAAGTGGTCGATGCTGCAGTCGAGAAAGCCTATAAAGGCGAGCGTAAAATCTCCTGGATGGAAATTTACACCGGTGAAAAATCCACACAGGTTTATGGTCAGGATGTCTGGCTGCCTGCTGAAACCCTTGATCTGATTCGTGAATATCGCGTTGCCATTAAAGGCCCGCTGACCACTCCGGTTGGTGGCGGTATTCGTTCTCTCAACGTTGCCCTGCGCCAGGAACTGGATCTCTACATCTGCCTGCGTCCGGTACGTTACTATCAGGGCACCCCAAGCCCGGTTAAACACCCTGAACTGACCGATATGGTTATCTTCCGTGAAAACTCGGAAGACATTTATGCGGGTATCGAATGGAAAGCAGACTCTGCCGACGCTGAGAAAGTGATTAAATTCCTGCGTGAAGAGATGGGTGTGAAGAAAATTCGCTTCCCGGAACATTGCGGTATCGGTATCAAGCCGTGTTCGGAAGAAGGCACCAAACGTCTGGTTCGTGCCGCGATCGAATACGCAATTGCTAACAACCGTGACTCTGTGACCCTGGTGCACAAAGGCAACATCATGAAGTTCACCGAAGGCGCGTTTAAAGACTGGGGTTACCAGCTGGCGCGTGAAGAGTTTGGCGGTGAACTGATCGACGGCGGCCCGTGGCTGAAAGTCAAAAACCCGAACACCGGCAAAGAGATCGTCATTAAAGACGTGATTGCTGACGCATTCCTGCAACAGATCCTGCTGCGTCCGGCTGAATACGACGTTATCGCCTGTATGAACCTCAACGGTGACTACATTTCTGATGCTCTGGCAGCGCAGGTTGGCGGTATCGGTATCGCCCCAGGCGCAAACATCGGTGACGAATGCGCGCTGTTTGAAGCCACCCACGGTACTGCGCCGAAGTATGCTGGTCAGGACAAAGTTAACCCAGGCTCTATCATCCTCTCCGCTGAGATGATGCTGCGCCATATGGGCTGGACTGAAGCCGCAGATCTGATTGTTAAAGGTATGGAAGGCGCGATTAACGCGAAGACCGTAACCTATGACTTCGAGCGTCTGATGGAAGGCGCTAAACTGCTGAAATGTTCAGAGTTTGGTGACGCGATCATCAAGAATATGTAATCACTACATGTGTTAAATATTGAAACGGGCGTATAACACGCCCGTTGTTTTTTGTTAGCATGCTAACGGTTATCAAAATTTTATCAAAACTCCCCTGCTAGTTTGGGGTAGTGTGGTCTGTCCAATGACTGCTCTACTGCCTAAGTCCCTATTCTCTTTTCTTTTAAACTGCGGTAAAGACCGGAATGCAACGGATCTGTATTAATAAAATAATAATGATCTCCCGTCTGGCGTTTAATGGCACGACGGTTATGCTCCCTGTTTGCTGACAGGCCCCGGCGCTGTGCGAGTTAAATAAACAGGTCTGCAGCTTTCCAGGGGGAGCCGTGGGCAAACACGGCACGATCCGGAATATCAACCCCCCTGAGAAAAAGGATTGTATTATATGGTAACACCATGCCGCATTAACGCGGCTGTGACACTGTCCCAGCTCCTGCAGAGCCAGGAAAGTTGCAGGACTCATCTGCGGGAGATGATAAATTTAATTCACAGAAATACGGACTGTAGCACGATGAGTTCTGACCAGATTAACGAACTGGCGGATGTCATGGCGACCGCACTGCAGCCAAATCAGATGGCTAAACTGCCGGATAATCCAGACATGCCTAGGGCGCGTGGTCTGCAAATTCCTGAGTCGTTCAGTTTTAGTTTTTCCGACCACACCATTACCTTCACCAACACGCATATGGATTTTAATGGGGACAATTGCGTGAATATTATGGTCAGCAAGGATGGGAGGAGTGCCTGTGGCTATGCTGATTGTTATCTGTTTAACGCCTTTGTCACAACACTGGTCTCACGCATTCGCCAGCCCGGAATAGATGATTTCAGCCCTTCTATCACAGAAGAAAAACAACGGGAAGGAGTGAATTACATGCTAACGCCATGCTACTCCAACCTCGCCATGGGCGCGACATTGCCCCGGCCCCTGCTGCTGCTCCAGAGCAGCGAGAAAATTCTGAATCAGATGAAAAATTTAATCATCGAGAATACGGACGAGGCTAACGAACTGGTAGTTGCCATGACGAATGCACTGTTTACGTACCGGGCGGAGGTGGGGGCTGACCCGCAACTCACTAAGCTTTTCACTGAGCCGTTCAAGTTTAGTTTCTGTTTTTCCGGCCACACCATCACCTTCACGAAAACTATTAGTAATAGCAAATTAGTGAATATTGATGTCAGTGATGGCAGTGTGAAGGTCTGTGGAAGTGTGGATAGTACCCGATTTCACGCCATTGCCGCGACACTGTTGTCACATAACCAGCCAGAATCACTTGATTTCAGGTCCTCCCTCTCCGCACTGTCGGAAGAAAACCTGAGTGCGAAACATGAGACAGTCCCGCAACGTCGCGTCAGGGTAAGGTCGAAAGTTGCCATAAAGCTCCCCATTCCCTACGAGGTTATCCGGAAATGGTCGATGATGACCTCGGATGAGCGGCGCAACGTCGATTTCAATAAGTGGTGTGAGAGCCACAACATCCGGCCGTGCACAGCACGTCATTACCTGAATTTGAGCAAGGACGGATTAACCTGGGTGGGCCGAGCGAAGCTGAACAAACCAGAGAAATGGAACAGAGTTACCAAAAATCTCGTCCGGGAATGGTCGAAGATGCCCCAGGTTCAGCGGGAAAAGATCAAGGGTGTTAAGGGGTTTTGTACTGACCACAGCATTAATATATTCACTGCCAGAAAATACATGACAGAGAATGGGCTTACCGAAAGGGGCAAGAGCAGGATAAAGAAAGGTTCGTAAGGATCCGGTAAATTCGCGTTACATAATCATCAGCCCCTTAAATCGAAATCATAGTGGAGGGGCTTTTTTGAATAAATCGTACTTTTACTGAGTTTAAGGATCAGACCACACATCATCTGCCAACACGGCTCGTCCCGTTACAAAGCAAAAGTTTGAATCACCAACTGGCACATCAATAACAGAGCTCTTATCAACCGAGGCCCCTCCCTGTCTGGTTGCACGAGGAGGTGATTTCGGATTGGTATAAGTCAGCAATGCCTTCTTCCCAAGGGCGACCTCAGCATTCAGCGTAACGGATGTAGAGGTGTAGCCGGATTAATCCGGCAAACCCATCAAAAAATCAGGACAGCAGCAGACGGAGTTTACGCCTCTCGGCTCTGTTACGAGCAGCTGCGCCGTGTGAAAATCAGCGCGCTCATCCCACCCCAAAAAGGAGCGGGTTACTGGCCCGGTGAGTATGCCGACCGTAACTGTGCAGTCGCGTATCAGCGATTGACCGAGGGTAATTCCCGGTGAAAATGGACAAAAGATTACAATCGTCGCTCAATAGCGGAAACGGCAATGTACAGGGTAAAACAGTTATTCTGAGGTTCTCTGATGCTGCTAGATTATGATAGGCCGGTTGCAGAGGCTTTGGTCATGGTGCATACGCTGAACATAATGATGAAGGTAGGTATGCCAGAAAGTGTTCATACTGCCTGAAGATACAACCTGCTCAGGGGATATTACCGAAAATTATTTATTCGACAAAGCCCCATAGGGAGCGACTTGTAATGATGCAGGCCCAGCGGGAAGGCTCAACAATACATAACCGAACAGTGTTATAATAAGATTCATTTTGCTGATTGTTTCATAAGGACCAGTGAAGTAAGATCTAAGAAGAGTTAAAATTTATACAGTATAATCATGATATTGCAGTAAGGTGGTTATAATTGAAAGAACATTTGGATATGAATACATCTCATGTAAGAGTTGTAACTCATATGTGTGGGTTCTTGGTCTGGCTCTATAGTCTTTCAATGTTACCACCAATGGTTGTAGCATTGTTTTATAAAGAAAAAAGCTTGTTCGTTTTTTTTATTACTTTTGTTATATTTTTTTGTATTGGTGGCGGAGCGTGGTATACCACTAAAAAATCTGGCATTCAATTACGCACCCGTGATGGGTTTATTATAATTGTAATGTTTTGGATTTTATTTTCTATTATTAGCGCATTTCCATTATGGATTGATTCAGAGCTTAATTTAACGTTTGCTGACGCGCTGTTTGAAGGGGTTTCCGGAATAACAACAACAGGAGCAACAGTAATTGATGATGTCAGTTCATTATCTCGGGCATTTTTGTTCTACCGGTCACAATTAAATTTTATAGGCGGTTTAGGGGTAATTGTTCTGGCAGTTGCTGTGTTGCCATTATTGGGTATTGGTGGTGCAAAACTTTATCAGTCAGAAATGCCAGGGCCATTTAAGGATGACAAACTAACTCCACGCTTGGCTGATACGTCGCGGACACTTTGGATAACTTATTCTTTATTAGGCATTGCTTGTATTGTTTGTTATCGACTTGCAGGAATGCCTTTGTTTGATGCTATTTGTCATGGACTTTCTACAGTTTCTCTTGGCGGTTTTTCAACTCATAGTGAGAGTATCGGCTATTTCAATAATTATTTGATTGAACTGGTGGCGGGCTCTTTTTCTCTGTTATCGGCTTTCAACTTTACTCTTTGGTATGTTGTTATAAGCAGGAAAACAATAAAACCCTTACTCAGAGATGTTGAACTTCGTTTCTTTTTGTTAATAGCTTCAGGTGTTATTATTGTTACCTCTTTCCAGGTCTGGCATATAGGTATGTATGACTTAACTGGAAGTGTTGTTCATTCGTTTTTTCTTGCTAGCTCCATGCTCACTGATAATGGTTTAGCTACGCAGGATTATTCAAACTGGCCCACACATACGATAGTTTTTTTGCTGCTGTCAAGTTTTTTTGGGGGATGTATAGGCTCAACGTGCGGCGGAATTAAATCACTTAGATTTCTTATACTTTTTAAACAAAGTAAACACGAAATAAATCAGCTTTCTCATCCCAGAGCATTGCTTAGTGTAAATGTAGGAGGGAAGATTGTTACAGACCGCGTAATGAGGTCTGTATGGAGTTTCTTTTTTCTTTATACTTTCTTTACAGTGTTTTTTATACTGGTGCTAAATGGTATGGGATATGATTTCCTTACATCATTTGCGACAGTCGCTGCATGCATTAATAATATGGGGCTGGGTTTTGGGGCTACCGCATCCTCATTCGGTGTTCTTAATGATATTGCAAAATATCTCATGTGTATTGCTATGATTCTTGGTCGACTTGAAATTTACCCTGTTATTATACTATTTTCAGGATTTTTTTGGCGTTCTTGATATATAGTTAATTTATTATTGTGAATTTTATAGTATGTTGACCCCCTCATTTGGACTGGACCCATAGGATTATTACCATCTCCGATGTGAAGTTGATAAAAAAATGCCTCTTTCTTACGCGAAATATCATCATTTCATCTGACGTGAATGCTGATAGTATCAGGATTGAGAAGCAAGCAGGCTACTCACTTAGCCTCGACGCCTCCTATTTACCATAAGAGACATCGAAATAACATTACAGTACAGTTTTTGCCCATCGCCTTCTGCGAAGTTTAGGAATGCAAGATGTTGCAGTGAGTCTTGTTCCACAGCGGGAACAGACAGCACCATGAGGTTGATTTAACTCAGGTTTATAGGTTGTAAAATTAAAACTTTGGCTTGAGCAAATCGGGCAGCAAAATTTAAGATTGGGGATAGCCCCTCCTGCCGGTTACGTTGAAACCTAAGGTTAGTTCAGAAGGTAGAAAAAAGATAGGTAACTACGTTAAATTAATAGCATTAAACACTAAAAAAATAAACTCTGACGTCACATACATATCATTGTTTGACCACTCGGTAGAGGAACCAGAAACAAGGATTATGGGTTAAGTGCAGCTTCAGGTGTTGAATCTGGATTCAACGAATACATTCAGCACCATGCCTTCAAATAAAACAAAATCATAGAGCCCCTCTACGAAGGGGCAGTTTTTGGTAGATTTATCTATAGCATATAGGGAAGGTTAAATAACCCCCATTACTTGAGACCATGTGGACATATTTGCATAATGCAATGCTTATGCAGGCATTTATTCGTAATTTTGTTTGATTCTGTAGGACACTCTTGACTATTTTTGATTAAATTCCATAAATTTTTGTTGAATAGCGCCACGTTAAAAATACTGATCGGATATTCTTTATCCTCGAGTATAATACCTGACTTAATAACTGTAAATATGCTGCCAGGTGGGAGAAATATATTTGAACGATACCAAATGATCATTTTCATATCGCTCCATATGACTGAAAAATATATACCACACGAAGGTTGTATTACAGTATCAATTACTATACACTTCATTTCTTCGCCTTATTCTTCTGTTCCAATGATGTTGATAAAGAATATCAATATAATTTGTACTATAGTCAGCTCAGATGAGGTTGAATGCAAAGGTGGTTTGTTCTTTATTTATATTTAAAGTTATTTTCTATCACGGACGTTAGAGAAATATGCCAATGCATAATCTCTTTCCCCGCACTAATAATTAAATATGAATATAATCGCTAGTATCCGGGCACTCTTCGTGTATTAAAACTCCTGAGATGACTTAAATATCATCTAATGTAAAAAGAAGCACTACTTCCAAAGCATTCCTGATAATATCTTTTTCAACAATGTCATCAGCAGATGATAAAAATGAGAGCAATTTCAGTATAATGCTCTTGTTATCCACGTGTTCGTTGCAAAGATATAAATCTCTAACTGCCTTATCAATTGCAAGTTTTTCTTCTGAAAGCCGACTATCATATTTATTCAAATATGCGTATAGGTTCATTTCAAAGTTCATTCCTTGACTTTGCATAGACATAATTGACTCCCAAGGATTTTATTAAGAATTTTATCCAAATGAAATTTAAAACAAGGGATCTCAACAGAGGCTAAACAAAATGAAATTTAGTAACATGATTAAATAATTCATTCCGTTTTAGTTCTGTTTAGTCAGGACGATATATATTTAATTCAAAGAAGATTTGTAAACAAAGCATAGCTTTTATGCTGGTTTGTGCCACTTTGCCAACCCCATGGTTGGCTTTTTTATATAAAGATCATAAGGATGACTATCTTCCTGACATGATGAAAAGGTTTCAATTATTGGGCTTTATAGTATCGGTTTGACCGTTATGAGCAGCGTTAACTCGTTCCTGATAATATTAAGGTAACGTGATGATAACTCAGCAAAAACGCATAAAAAGCGCTTACTTTGCATCCTTCATAATAGCCAGTGTCAAATAGGTCTAATAAGGTAGGATGATTAAGAAACAGTTCCAGCAGCGGTATGATATCCAGATGCGCGCAAGCGTTTTTATCTGGCTGTGTGCAGCCATGTTTGGTGGAGTTAGCCGGAGATAACTCTAAGGCAGGAGGTATGCAATACATGCTATCAAGAATATGTTAACGCTATACCTATTAAGTATTGAACGGGCATATAACACGCCCGTTGTATTTGTGGGTTTGATAACTGTAATACAAGTAACGTATCAGAACGGCAAGGGGGGCATGTCAAATGTCAGATTTATAGTATTGGTCGGCTGAACAATTATGGATAACAATAAAAAGGGAGTTCTGATAAGTCATAGAAAGTCCTCTTTTTTGTTATTTTACTGAATTATGATAGATCTCTTATGTGTTAAAACTTTGCTAGATTAATGGCTTGTTATTTTCCACATCTTCAACATACAACAGCGTATTATCAATAGCGTAGTAGCCGCGTTTATTGTTATTAACATCGGTTACCCAGCGGAAAACGCCAGCACTTGCCAGTGTTGTACAATACTCCCAAAATGTAGAGTTCCCAGAAATATGAAGCAATGCCGCCTCTTTAATTTTTCCTGGGTTTTTGGTTGTACTGACTTTTAACAGGCTACGGTTTCCTCTTAATAACAAAACTGTTTCATCGTGAGTAATAATTCTGATGTTATCCGTAGCCAGATAATAAATGTAATGCACAATACGGTGATGTTTTAACTCTGAATAAAACCAGGAAAAGTTTTGCTCTTTTCTCACTTTTTCAAACATCTTTTGAAAAACAACGACCTGATCCATCAGGATAATAACCTCTTGTTAGTTGTGAGACTGCATAGTGTGCACGATCGGTTTTACCACTTCAATCTGGTCTGTCCTTTGGCTGTGATATATACAAAGTGTGAAAGGGGGATTGGCTGAATTGTGCGGTGAGCATTTTGCAATGGAACAGCTCCGGTGCAAACGCTGTTGTGGGTTCAGATTATAACATTCTGTCTAAGGGGCGGGATAAAGGTGAAATTAGGGGGCATGAAAGATGACTTTATAACCTTGCTCAACCCAGTGTTGTAAAAGTTCGTTTTGCCTTCTAGTTGGTGCCATGCCTGTCCAGACAATCAACGTTTGCGTTGGGAACAGTTCCGGGCGCGGCGATTCAATGGGATCAGCAAGGACAGAAATATGCCATCCTGACAATGATAAACGCCATGCTTCCAGCCACAATCGTGCTCTCTCTTCAACATTCCACGCCATCAGAATGGCTTCTTTACCGGGCTTACGGCGCATTTCGAAAAGCGAGGCTGCTGCGTACTCAATTAATGCGCCGTCAAACATACTGCTCATAATGCGGGAGGTGTTGTGATCAAGCACGAGACGCTGGCGAACAGGAAGGTAAACATGATTAATCAATTGATCTACTGGGTACTCTCGACCCAGTGAAATAATTCTCGCGCGTAGTTTGGCAGGATTAGCCATACGAAGAATTGACATCATCTCTTCTTGCAGTCGGCTCCAGTCATCTTCCGTATCCTGGCTGGTGGTTTCCAGTAATGCTTTAACTTTGCCTACAGGGACGCCATTACTTATCCAACGCTTGATCTCTTCGATGCGTTGTATGTCTTCTTCATCAAAGAGTCGGTGTCCGCCTTCACTGCGCTGTGGTTTTAACAAACCGTAGCGGCGTTGCCAGGCCCGGAGAGTGACAGGATTAATCCCGCAACGTTCAGCAACATCACCAATGCTGTAATAAGCCACAATTCCTCCTTGCGGTCACAAATCTCCGTCGCCTGTACACGACCCAATAATACTTTGTACAATATACGCTAAAATTGTACAAAGTATAAATAAGATTTCAGCCAAATGGGATGAAACATTATTTTTAATGTGGATTAAATTAAAACATAACGTATTCATTTTCACGATGATTTCCAGAAATCATGTGAAATAATGTGCTGAAAATTATTTTTTCTCCGGCCACGCAACTGAAGGGATACCATTCAATTTAGCTTTGGCAAACAGATCTCCCTGAAACATCTCAATTCCTGCAGATTCAAGCCACATCCACTCTTCTGGTGTTGCCACACCCATAGCAGAGACTTGAATTTCAAGTGATGTACAGCATTTTATGATCGCCTGAATAATTGCCTGCCGAGGCCCGCTTTTATGAACATTGGTAATCAATTCCTGACTGATTTTAATTCTGTCAGGCTGGAAGCGTGACAGGAGTAACAAACCGGCAAAACCTGTGCCAAAATGGTCAATTGCTACACTCATACCGGTAGCCTTAAGTGATTTAACAGCATCGGCAAATTCATCAAACCGAGATATGACCTCACTTTCAGTAAATTCCACGATAATTTGTTCAGGCACCAAACCATTGGCCTTTATTTCATCAAGTAAAAAAGAGACTGCGTCAGGCTCGTTAACCAGGGTCATAGGTAATAGATTGATTGAAATCATTTTATCACCGAGCTCAAGTGCGTGTGCCATCGCGAATGCAAGTGCCTTACTTTTGAGATCCGCTGTGTAGATTTCCCCGTCTTTGCTTTGCCCAACCACTCTGGCTGATGGGCTGTCTTCCCTATTTTTAACAATTGCTTCAAAAGCGATTATCCGCCGCGATAAAGGATCGACAATAGGATGAAAGGCAAAGTGGTCGTTTATATTTGGTGAAAGGGTACAGGAATCAAGTTCTTTATCAGGTCCGTCAGCGATAAAACGCCAGGAGTCTTCGGCAGGAATCTCGAAATAGGTTGATTTTTCAGTTGAAAGAACAAAAGTACGAAAAAATTGCAGCGCTCTGTCATCATAAGTTAGCTGAAATTTTGAGGTGCCTTTGTCGAGTACGGCCTGTAAAACGTCATTGCGCTCGTGGAGGCGCAAATCAAATAATTCCATTCCTGCTTTGCCAAAACGGCGAGCAGGTGCGTAATCGCACAGCAGTTCAACGATATTATAGTGCCGTGGATCCTGGCATATGGCCCGATAAATCATTTGAACCTGTTCTTCCGGACCTTCAAGAAGTTGAAAAAAATGTGAACCATTAAACAGTAAAATCCCTGTTACGTCAGACCGCATGTTTCTGCGATTTGCTATCGAAACCATTTCTTCGATTTTTTTGACAGGTTCGTCGTCACGTATATGGCTACGATAAATAAGGGTAGTAAGCATTAATAGTCCAGGGTAATGGGCGAGGCGAGAGTATGACGGTAACAGACATATCTTCTGGTGTCTTGCTTTTAATACTAAAACATAACTATTTATTTACACTGATAAAAAATGGAAAAATTTGAAGATGAGTTCGTTTGGAATCTTGTATAGGTTGTCAGTCAAATGATGCAAATAATTTTTACGTATCTCATTGTTTTATAGGTATTAGCACTAATTGCAAAAAAATAATTTATCATTCTGTACACATATTTCGTACAAGTTTGCTATTGTTACTGCACTTAACAACGTTTAACATTTTTAATAGAGGCGTAGCATGCAGCAAAATTCAGTGATTTCAGATTCTGCGGGGGCAATTACTCGTTACTTTGCAAAAGCTAACTTGCCTACTCAGCAGGAAACCCTCGGGGAAATTGTGACTGAAATTTTGAAAGATGGACGTAATCTGAGTCGAAAGTCGCTTTGTACCAAACTTCTTTGTCGACTGGAGCAAGCGACAGGGGAAGAGGAACAGAAACACTACAATTCACTAATTGGGTTGCTTTTTGAATAATGTGACAGCCTGATTATTTGACAGATTAACTATGAAGTCGTTATGAAGACATCTGATAATGAAAGTATAAAACATGAAATTACTGGCCAGGCGGTGCTCCAGATATTACGCATGAAGATAAATTTTTCGTTGCAGACTCTTATTAAGCAATTACTCGTAATGAAATCTGTTGAACAAAATGCCTTCCGACGAGATTTAATTGATAGCATAATTCGTGATTTTAGCAATAGTGATACAGGAGGGCCTAACAGAAGAGCAGCAATAGCTGACAATAAAAGTATATTCAATGGTAAGAAAATAAACAGAATACATTAAAATTTCATAAGTAAGATGAGAGGTTACCATGCTTGAAGATACTACTATTCATAACGCAATAACTGATAAGGCGTTATCAAGTTACTTTCGCAGTTCGGGGAATTTGTTAGAAGAAGAGTCTGCTGTATTAGGGCAGGCGGTGACCAATTTAATGCTTTCAGGGGATAATGTTAATAATAAAAATATTATCTTAAGTCTGATACACTCTCTGGAAACAACGAATGATATTCTCAAAGCTGATGTGATTAGAAAAACACTGGAAATCGTGTTGCGATACACAGCTGATGATATGTGACTTTTTATTGTTTAGTATAACTAGCATAAGTTTATAGAAAACTCATTCATCTTATTTTTGTCTGTCGCTTAGACTATACACAGCATAATTCTATTGGATTGATATTTTTACGAGGCTGACATGAATAATTCAATTCCCGAGAGATTTATTTTTCAATGTGCTTTATTTAAAAATCTCGAGAGGGAGATGTTCATGGCGCATGGGTATGTTAATAGTCATATTATTGATCAGGCTTTACGCTTGCGTTTAAAAGATGAAACGAGTGTGATTCTTTCTGATCTCTACCTGCAAATTTTGCAGTACATTGAATTGCATAAGGCAACACTAACGGATGTCATTATTAATGACAGGGAATCCGTGCTCTCTTAGAACTGAGTAAGGTTTTAAAATTACCATCAGCTGTATCATATGCTGGTGCAAAGTAATAATTTAAGCCGTTATGTTTCTTAATATATCCGGAATATCAGGGTTTAAACAAGAATGGAGAACTATTGTTCTCCATTCTTGACGTCTGACATCCTGCCAGATTTGCTTAATTTTACCCACATTAAGCATAGTAATTAATAGGTTAGATGACGATGGAGAAAATTTTATCTTCGGCGTGGATATTTCTTATGCTCTCTACCATGCTCTCTTTAGACGCCAGCACGAGCGAATGAACATCATTTTCATGTATTAAAATCCTTAGTCCGGGACAAGCGAATGCGCAATACACTCATACCCATCCTCGTTGCGATATGCTTGTTTATAACCGGTGTCGCTATTTTGAATATCCAGCTCTGGTATTCCGCAAAAGCAGCATATATGGCGGGAGCGAGATATGCTGTCAACAATATCAATCACATACTTGAAGAAGCGTCACAGGCGACTCAAGCGGCGGTTAACATTGCCGGGAAGGAATGTGACCTCGAGGAGCAATATCAGCTTGGCACTGAAGCAGCTCTGAAACCTCACTTGCGCACAATCATCATTCTCAAACGCGGAATGGTCTGGTGTACATCCTTGCCGGGGAATCGAGTCCTGCTGTCTCGTATTCCTGCTTTCCCTGACAGTAATTTATTGTTGGCTCCGGCAATCGACACCGTCAATAGATTGCCTATCCTGCTCTATCAGAGCCAATTTGCAGACACGCGTATTTTGGTCACGATAAGTGATCAGCATATTCGTGGAGCGCTTAATGTGCCCTTGAAAGGGGTAAGGTATGCATTACACGTAGCGGATGACATTATTGGACCTACCGGTGACGTGATGACGCTTAATGGACACTATCCTTATACTGAGAAGGTTCACTCCACAAGATATCATTTCACTATTATCTTTAACCCACCACCATTCTTTAGCTTCTACAGACTTATCGATAATGGCGTAGGGGTTTTGATATTCATTCTGTTAATTGCCTGCGCCGCAGCCTACCTGCTTGATAAGTATTTTAATAAAAGCGCAACGCCTGAAGAGGTCCTGCGACGGGCAATAAGTAATGGTGAGATTGTCCCTTTTTACCAACCTGTGGTAAATGGTCGGGAAGGGACATTGCGGGGAGTTGAGGTATTAGCCCGCTGGAAACAACCTCACGGCAAATATATCTCACCCGCGGCATTTATTCCACTTGCTGAAAAATCTGGATTAATTGTTCCGCTTACACAAAGTCTGATGAATCAGGTTGTCACACAGATGAACGCTATCGCGAGTAAATTGCCGGAAGGTTTTCATATCGGAATTAATTTTAGTGCCTCGCATATTATTTCGCCGACGTTTGTCGACGAGTGCTTAATTTTCCGTGACAGTTTTACCCGCCGCGATTTAAACCTCGTTCTGGAAGTGACCGAGCGTGAATCATTAAATGTTGATGAAAGTCTGGTTCAGCGGTTGAACATTCTGCATGAAAATGGTTTTGTCATCGCACTGGATGATTTTGGTACTGGCTATTCAGGGCTTTCTTATCTGCATGATCTGCATATTGATTATATTAAAATTGATCACAGTTTTGTTGGTCGTGTCAATGCAGACCCGGAATCAACCAGGATTCTGGATTGTGTACTGGATCTGGCGCGTAAACTTTCGATCAGTATCGTCGCTGAAGGTGTCGAAACAAAAGAACAGCTTGATTATCTGAATCAAAACAACATCACATTTCAGCAGGGTTATTATTTCTATAAACCGGTAACCTACATCGACCTGGTTAAAATTATCCTTTCTAAACCGAAGGTGAAGGTTATGATTGAGTAAAAATTGATCATTAAGACCATGGTGCGGTGTAATTATAGACAGCTAATTAGCTCGTTGCGTCTTGTTACTATTGTTCATTATTTTGTTTGCTATAATTGTTTGAAAGTTTTGACAGGATTGCCATTAGTAGCATGAACAATAGTAATAATCTGGATTATTTCACTCTCTATATCATCTTTTCCATTGCATTTATGCTGATCACCTTGCTGGTCATCCTTATCGCAAAACCCAGTACTGGGCTTGGAGAAGTGCTTGTGACGATAAATTTGCTGAATGCTCTTGTTTGGCTGGCGATCAATCTGGTTAATCGAGTAAGGGAAAAACTCGTTAGCCACAGGGATCAGCACTAATCTTTCTTTATGCTATAGCCGCTATATAGTAATAAGTATTGTTGTATTTGTGGTTTAATGCCGATTAAATTGCTTTGCTTGTTGTTGTGAGGGCGTATTGGCGGGTTTGATGTTTCATTGTAGAACTATATACAACCACCGCGTCGAATCAATCGACGCGGTAACAGACGAAATATTATTTTTTGCCGATAGCACGCATGGTGTCATCAATTGCCGTGATCAACAGCATTTGCGGGTCTTTAGCGCAAACCTGGTTCAGTTTTTCTACCACTTTGGCGCTCAGTTCCGGAGATTGCTCAATTTTTAAATCACGGCTGGCAACGCTGGCATTACCCATTACCGCAACAATTTCTGCAACCTGTGCGCTGTCAGTTTTTGCCATTTCGTTGGCTTCTGCGCAAGTAATATAGGTTTCTGACGGCAAACCGTTCTTAATATTGTAGTCCTGCGCCCAGGTCATTGGTGCGAAAACAAACAGACCCGCCAGTAAAGCAAATTTTTTCATCATCATTCCTTATTTCATTTTACCCAGAATTGCACCACCCGTACCGCCAATTACGGCACCTTTAATCGCCCCTTCAAGGCCATTGCCGGTCAGAACGCCAGTGACAGCACCAACGGCGGCACCCACTTTTGCACCTTTGCGCGCATTTTTGCCGTCGCGGCCTTTTTCTGTTACTGCACCAACGCCAGCGCCAACAGCTGCACCTTTCAGTACGCCATTAACGCCATTGCCAGTAAGTAAACCAACGCCTGCACCAAGTAGTGCACCTTTTGTGGTGCGATTCATATCCGCCATCGCTGGCGCGGAGCAGAGCAATGCTGAGATAAGCCCGAAGGCGAGTATTTTTTTCTTCAACTTAGATGTCCGGTATTAAGTAAGTTGCACACACAATAATTTCGTCTTCAATTAAGACCTGCTTAACTAAAGAACGCTCGCTATTATTCAGATAATTCAAAATGAGCGTGGCTGTGATGATAGGAATTATGTCTTTTACTTGAATGAGAATAATCTTAAATAAAAAATAACTCTTTGATTGACAATATTTTTATTCAAGAAGTGTCATTGGCTGTTAACGTGATGTTGTAAAGGTAAGATAATCTGATGCATCAATATTATTGTGTAATATTCATGTGAGTAGAAGATATTCATCAGAAACAATTATGTGAGTCATTTTACTTTGCCGACGGCCTTATTTTCGCAGAATAAGCGTACGACAGTCTTATCTGAAAAGATTGATTTTTATTCAACCACACTTCAGCGCGATGCGTCTAAAAATGCCTCTTTCTTATGCGGAATATCATCATTTCATCATGATGTCTTTGATGAGCGGTGAACACAATACACTTGCGCTGTCTCTTAAGGATGAATCCCCTGGTCTGGTGCCTGTGGGCCGATGTTGCAGCAGAGCTAAGGTCGCTTACCCGCTACTCAGTATTCACTTTTCAGAGGATGAAATTTATGAACAGGACCAGTCGCTATTATTTTCGCCGTTCAGTACTTTCCTTATTGATATCTGCCTTGATATATGCCCAGCCTGGAGAGGCTGCTTTCACATCAATCGTTACTGGTATCGTAAATGGTGAAACTGTGGATGGCGAGCAAATAGTAGATGAACGGGGGACAACTAATGATACTCATATCATTAATCACGGCCACCAGACTGTATTTGGTGGGGTGTCTAATGGAAGTATTATTGAAATGGGTGGACAACAAGATGTAGCAAACCATAACAATTATCAGGGGCAAGCTAATAATACAATCCTTCATGGGGGTACACAGGTAATTTATAATGGTGGGAATTCTAGCGGTACGATAATCGCGAGTGGCAATCAGCAAGTTTATAACGGTGGTACCAGCAATGGCGCGTTAATCGAGGGTGGCAATCAGTACATTTATAAGGATGGTACCAGCAATGGCACGATAATTAAGAATGGTAATTCATACGTCGAAGGAGGGAGAGCAAACGGGACTGTCATTGATGGTGGTAAACAAACAGTAACAGCTCAGGGGCATGTTGACGGTACGACGATAAATACATCTGGTTCTCAGAACATCACACAAGGAAGTCTGGCAACGAACACAACAATAGATGGGGGCCGACAGTATGTAGATTCGAGTATTGTAGAAAACACTATCATTAAAAATGGAGGTGACCAAAGAACAATTAAGAGCCATGCGCTGGACACCACAATAGATGGTGGTCTACAGGTTGTCGATTCAAGTACCGCAGAAATAACCACCATTAAGAGTGGAGGAACGCAACAATTAAATAACAGCCAGGCTATGTTCACCACGATTGAAGGCGGAACTCAGTCTCTGAATAGTAAGTCAACGGCAAAAAATACTCAGATCTATTCTGGTGGTACGCAAATTGTTGATAACACCAGCACCTCGGATGTTATTGAAATTTATTCCGGTGGCGTGCTTGATGTTAGAGGTGGTATGGCAACAAATGTTACTCAGCACGATGGCGCGGCTTTAAAAGCAATGACTGACTGGTCGACGGTGAGCGGTACGAATAGTGAAGGGGCATTCTCTATTCACAATAACGTGGCAGACAATGTGTTGCTGGAAAAC
>NZ_VNXM01000071.1:0-530 GCF_009820205.1 Escherichia sp. HH26CH | reverse complement strand
CCACTGCGACCGTTCAGCATTAACCTGCGGACGGGTGAAATATCCATGTCGCATAAAGTGTCTGTTGGCGGCGGTTCTCAGGTGAATGGTGCACTGGGTATCGGCGTTCAGAACGCGCTGGGCGGAAACTCAATTGCTTTCGGGGATAACGATACAGGTATAAAACAAAACGGCGACGGCATTCTGGATGTTTATGCGAATGGACAGCATGTATTTTGTTTCCAGAATGGTGTGGCGATAGCGTTAAAAAATATTCAGGCCGGAAATGCTAAAAAATTCACGTTATCCAGCGCCAATAACTCCACGAAAAACGCAACGTTTAATTTATGGGGTAATTCATCCCGACCTGTAGTTGCAGAGCTTGGTGATGACTCGGGCTGGCATTTTTACAGTCAGAGGAATACGGATAACAGCATAACATTCGCTGTAAACGGACAGATAACCCCATCAAACTATGGCAATTTCGATGAACGCTACCAGACCAAAACAGGCGGCGTGCAGAATTTTCAGTACACCAGTGAGGTGTTTTA